>DATENN010000410.1:0-25825 GCA_035275045.1 Pyrinomonadaceae bacterium | reverse complement strand
GAACTGTTCGAGGCTTCGTACCCGGCTGAACACTTTGATGTGGTGATCGCCAGTGAAATTATCGAACACGTGCCTGACCCCGAAGCTTTAGTGATTGAGATTCGGCGGGTGTTGAGACCGGGAGGAATGTTATGGGCCACGACTCCCAACCGTTCAGGTATTTCATATCGACTGCTTGGTGACCAGTGGACTGCGGTATGTCCCCCTGAGCACCTACAACTGTTTTCCATTGCGGGTATGGAGTCTCTTTTGAAGGCGGCGGGATTCAAGGACGTGAATGTTCAGGTTGAAGGCACGAACCCTTACGAACTACTTCAGAAGTTACGCAAAAGGCCGCAGACTAAAACAAACAGCGCGAAAATGACTGGGACAGATCGTGTCGAAACTGGATATGCCCTTAACGAACAGTTAATGAAATCTCCGGTCCGTCGCGCGCTGAAACGGTTTGTGAACGGCGCGTTACGGACCGCGCGACTCGGCGACTATATGAAGATTTACGCGGTGAAATGAAGTGTGAAGCTTCCTTGCTTTTAGAATTGCCGCGTTGCGGTTTTACTTTTTGGCTGCTGCTGATAACGTCATAGCCGCTCAGCATGGCCGCATCGCTCGCCGGCGCAACGGCGATCGCCATAATTAGAAGAGATGTGTGGAATCGTAGGCATAGTTCGTAGCGATCAACGTGACGTCGATCAAGCTTTGGTCGCGCGCATGACAAACGCCATTCGTCATCGGGGCCCTGATGACGATGGCTTCTATTTAAATGGTAACGTCGGATTAGGCATGCGGCGACTGTCAATCATAGACGTGGCTGGCGGACAACAACCGATTCACAATCAGGACCGCACCGCATGGATTGTTTTCAATGGTGAGATTTACAACTACCTCGAGCTGCGCGAGAAACTTGAAAAACTCGGTCACGTTTTTTACACCAGGAGCGATACCGAAGCAGTCGTCCACGCCTATGACCAGTATGGCGCTGATTGTCCCAAACACTTGCGCGGCATGTTTGCGTTCGCAATTTGGGACACGCGTACCCAGGAGCTTTTTCTTTCGCGCGATCGCGTCGGCAAAAAGCCGGTGCTGTATGCCCACCTCAACGGCCAACTGATTTTTGGTTCCGAATTCACTGCGCTGCTGAGCCATCCCGATGTCAGCAAGGACGTCGATTACGAAGCATTGAATCGTTACCTCTCGTTCATGTGTGTTCCGGCGCCGCTGACTGCGTATCGTTCGATCAGAAAATTAGAGCCGGGCCACAGTCTGCGTTATAAAAATGGCGAGCTCAAAACTGAACGCTACTGGCAACCCGATTTTTCACAGAAACTAAAAATCAGTGAAGAGGAAGCAGGCGAGCGCGCCGTCGCGATATTGCGAGATGCGGTGAAAGTCCGCTTGATGTCAGAGGTTCCGCTAGGCGCATTTTTGTCCGGCGGTATCGACTCGAGTGCTGTAGTCGCGCTGATGAGCGAAGAATCAAGCGAACCGGTAAAGACATTTTCAATCGGCTTTGAAGAGCAGGACTTCAGCGAACTGCACCACGCGCGGCGCATAGCAGAGCATGTCGGTGCGGAACATCATGAGTTCATCGTACGGCCTGATGCGCTGGAAGTCCTGCCTCTACTCGTCGAACATTATGGCGAACCGTTCGCGGATTCATCGGCTATTCCTACGTATTACGTTGCTCGCGAGACGCGCAAACATGTAATTGTCGCTCTAAATGGCGATGGCGGTGATGAATCGTTTGCAGGGTACGAACGTTACGCCGCGATGAATCTGGCTGAGAAATACAGTCGCGTTCCAGCCGTACTGCGCGAGAAAGTTTTGCGGCAGGCGATCAATTTAATTCCGAGCCCGGACCGCCGTCGCAGTCGCGTGAAGGACGCTAAGCGGTTCTTGCAGTCTGCTTCGTTGCCCAGGGTCCAGCGATATTTAGGCTGGGTGACAACGTTCGATAGTGAAGCTAAAGCCGACTTGTATTCTCCAATGTTTCGCGCCGAGAGTCGCGATCTGGATGGAGCTGATTTGTTGGCGCCATGGTTTGCGCGTGCGAATGGTTCAGGATTGGTCGATGCGACGTTGCTTACCGACATCATGACTTACCTGCCGAATGATCTTTTGGTCAAAGTCGACATCGCCACTATGGCGGTGTCACTCGAGGCGCGCTCACCTTTTTTGGATCAACACTTGATGGAGTTTGCAGCAAGTCTGCCTGAGAAATACAAGCTGCGCGGGTTAACAACCAAGTATTTGCTGAAGCGCATGCTGAAGCGGCTATTGCCAAGTGAGAATCTCGAGCGCAGAAAAATGGGTTTTGGCGTCCCCATCGGAAAATGGTTGCGCGGCGAACTGCAACCGTTTATGCGCCAAACGATTCTTTCTGATCGCGCACTGGCCCGTGGACTTTTTCAGGCACAGACAGTTCGCCGACTGGTCGAAGCGCACACTAGTGGCGAGATGGACCATTCGCATCGGCTATGGACGTTATTGATGCTCGAACTTTGGTTTCAAAGATTTATTGATTGATTTGGCGATAAGATGTTCAGCGCTACACGCCAACGCTACACTGCTGAGTTTTCAGGAGGAAGAATAATTGAAAGGCGTCGTTCTCGCCGGTGGCCTGGGCTCGCGATTGCGCCCACTGACCGCCGTGACAAACAAACACTTGCTGCCGGTTTACAAGCAGCCGATGATCTATTACCCGATCCAAACGTTGGTGAACGCGGGCATCAAGGACATCATCATCGTTACGGGTGGTAATTCGGCCGGCGACTTTTTGCGACTACTGGGTAACGGCAAGGCGTTCGGATTAAAACATCTCAACTACACCTACCAGGAAGGCGAAGGCGGCATTGCGGAAGCGCTTTCACTCGTCGAACATTTCTGTGGTGACGATCCGGTATGTGTTGTACTGGGCGACAACATTATCGAGGGAAACATTGGGCGTGCTGTGGCCGATTTTCGTAAGCAAGGGCGCGGCGCCAAAATCATCTTAAAGAAAGTTCAGGACCCCAAACGTTTTGGCGTGCCCGAGCTTGATGGTCGCCGCGTAATTCGAATAGATGAAAAACCTGCCGATCCCAAATCAGAGTTTGCCGTCATCGGCATTTATATGTACGACAACAGTGTTTACGACATCATTCGTACCTTAAAGCCTTCTGGTCGCGGTGAACTTGAAATCACCGACGTCAACAATGCCTACATCGAACGCGGTCAAATGACATGGGAAGAGCTGGACGGCTGGTGGACCGATGCCGGGACTTTTGAAAGTTTGTTGGGCGCCTCAAATCTGGTGGCGGAGACTGGCGCGAATAAACTGGATATGCCTTCCGATCAAGCTGCCGCGAAAGTTTGATCCTTTCGACTTTCCTTTGCCGCAACCGCGCCGGCCTCAAGGTTTGCGTAAATTCTGTGTGACGCCGCGTGGGGCGCCTCCGCAAAAATCAGTGTGCGCTGATGAAACATAAGCCAAAGGTCATTCGAGTGATCGCGCGCCTGAACGTTGGCGGCCCCGCAAAACATGTCGTATGGCTGACTGGTGGTCTGCAATCCGAATTTGAAGCGGTGCTTATCGCCGGCACAGTTCCGCCAGGAGAAGAAGACATGAGTTACTTCGCGGCTGAGAACGATGTGCATCCGGTTTTTATTCCGCAGATGAGTCGCGAAGTTTCATTGAATGATCTCTTGACGATTTGGAAATTGTTTCGCCTGTTCAGGCGCGAACGTCCCGACATTGTTCATACACACACAGCAAAGGCGGGCACGGTCGGACGAGTGGCCGGCTTTTTTTATCGCTGGCTGACCATTGGTTCATTAATAGGCCAGCCACGCAAATGCGCTTTTGTACATACTTATCACGGCCACATCTTTCATAGTTACTACAGCCCGACAACGACTCGAGTGTTTTTGACGATCGAGAAAATGCTGGCGCGCTTCGCGACTGATCGCATCGTAGTCATCAGCCAACAGCAACAGCGCGAGATAAACAAAGATTTCGCAGTGGGCCGCGCGAATCAATTCGCTGTGATTCCTCTCGGACTCGAGCTGCGCGAGTACCAACGGGCGAAAGAACGGCGCAACATCTTTCGCGACGAATTGAATGTCACATCGGAAGATATTCTGGTCGGCATAGTCGGGCGTCTCACTGAAATCAAAAACCATAAACTTTTTTTGGAAGCTGCTGGCGCCTTCAAAAATCAGTTCGCCGGCATCGCCGGAAGGGTGCGCTTTGTGATTATTGGTGACGGCCATCTGCGCACTGAACTACAACAACAGGCAAAGGGGCTGGGAATTTCTGGTGATGTGATCTTTGCCGGCAACCGGCGTGACCCTGAAAACTTTTACCCAGCGTTGGATATTGTCTCGTTGACCTCGCTCAATGAAGGCACTCCGTTGACGCTGATTGAAGCGATGGCGAATGCCCGGCCTGTAATCTCAACAGCAGTTGGTGGGGTTGTCGACTTGCTTGGCGACGAGAGTCCTACGCAGCCGAGCGGAGCCTTCGTGCTGTGCGAGCGCGGCATCAAGGTTCGGGCCGGAGATTCACAAGGATTTGCTGCGGGTTTGGCCCATCTAGTTGCCGACGAAGCGCTGCGTCGCGAAATTGGCGAGCGTGGTTTACAATTCGTTACCGCGAATTATTCGTTGCCACGATTACTGACGGATATAAAAAATCTCTACACTGAGTTATTGGGCGGCGCGCGCGCGGCCGCATCGGCCGGAACATAATCATAAAGGAGCGCAAAAACTTTGCGTGTACTCATTACCGGCGGCGCCGGGTTTATTGGATCTCATCTCGCCGATGCCTACTTGCAACGCGGCGACGAAGTTTTGATCATCGATGATCTCTCCACCGGGACGATTGAAAATATTCGTCATCTTAAGAATAACCCGCGCTTTCAATACACGATTGACTCAGTTCACAACCAGCCCGTGACTGCGGAATTGGTGGACCAATCCGACATCGTCATTCACCTGGCGGCAGCCGTAGGCGTGAAGTTAATTGTCGAAAGCCCGGTGCGAACCATCGAAACAAATGTGCGCGGGACCGAGGTCGTACTTGATCTCGCAAACAAAAAGAAGAAGCGCGTTTTGGTCGCATCGACTTCCGAAGTCTATGGCCTGAGCGCTGATGTGCCCTTCCGTGAGGATGGTAATCTGGTAATGGGCGCAACCTCGAAAGGACGTTGGAGCTATGCTTGCTCAAAAGCCATAGATGAGTTCTTAGCTTTGGCATACTGGCGCGAGAAAAAGTTGCCGACGACGATCGTGCGCCTCTTCAACACTGTCGGCCCGAGGCAGACAGGTCGTTACGGCATGGTCATCCCGACGTTTGTGAAGCAAGCACTGGCGTCTAGACCGATCACCGTTTACGGCGATGGTAAACAAACGCGCTGTTTTGGATATGTCGTTGATGTGGTTGGCGCGCTAATTAAGTTGATGGACCACAGCGACAGCGTTGGGCAGGTTTTTAACATTGGCTCGAACGAAGAAATTTCGATCGTAAAACTCGCTGAGAAAGTTAAAGAGCTGACGAAGTCGACTTCTGAAATAACCTTCACGCCTTATGACGAAGCGTACGAAGAGGGGTTTGAGGACATGCCGCGCCGGGTTCCCGATACTTCAAAAATTAAGAAATTAATCGGATTTCAGCCGAAAATGGGCCTCGACGGAATTCTGCAAAGCGTCATCAATTATCACAGCGGCCGGCCATCCTCGCTGGATGACTAAGACTTGCTGCGGACAGGGGGTGCCGAGTGTGGCTGTGGCAAGGCAACCGTCGGTTTGCGCCCTCATTGGACGCTTTCAAGCCATCGCAAACTGAAGATAGCATTACAAATTAGGCGACCCCCTACCGACTTGCTTTGAAGCCTGGTATCCATTAGCTTTCCTATAAATCACCGTGGAAAGTCAATTTACCAATCCAGCTTTGGAGTATGCCGTATAGGTCGCTGAATTTTCTGGCTGTTGCTGTCGCCGCGATATTGGCGCTGCTACTGACGCCGTTAGTGCGCCTGGTCGCCCGACGCGTCGGCATGGTGGCGAAACCAAAGACGGATCGCTGGCATAAGAAACCCACAGCACTGCTAGGAGGTTTGGCGATTTGGTTATCGGTCGTCATTACCTACTTCGCGTTCATTCCACGCACCACCTACGGATGGGTCATCATGTCGGCGAGCACCTTTCTCTTTTTGGTGGGCCTCGTTGACGACGTCCTTCACGCAAAGCCGTACCAGAAACTTATCGGCCAGATTATGGGTTCAGCGTTCGTAGTTTATTACGGGCTGAGTCTGCCTTGGACTCTCTCCTCTCCCTGGAACGTGGCGATCACAATCTTCTGGTTGATTGGCGTTACGAACGCGGTAAATCTGCTCGACAACATGGACGGTCTCGCAACCGGCATCGCCATAATTGCTGCGGGATTTCTTGCGCTGAGTTTTCTCAGTACGGGACAAATTAACGAAGCATTGATGCTGGTAACGTTCGCGGCTGCGCTGCTTGGGTTTCTCGTCTACAACTCGAATCCGGCGTCCATTTTCATGGGCGATTCGGGTTCGATGTTTATCGGATTTTTCCTTGCGAGCACTGCCCTCATAAACGTTTCGGGTGGTCGATCCCGAAGCTTGTTGCCGGTGCTGGCAGTGCCGATCCTTGTTCTGTTCATTCCGATTTTCGATACCACGTTCGTAACGATCTTACGCAAAGTATCAGGAAGAGCGGCGTCCCATGGAGGGCGGGATCACACCTCACACCGTTTGGTAGCGTTGGGAATGTCCGAACGTCACGCGGTGTGGATGCTTTATGGTTTTGCGGCGCTTTCAGGAGTGCTCGCACTGCTGGTCCAGCGCGTGAAACTTGATGTCAGTCTGGCGGCAATTGCCGGCTTTACAGTTTTATTAACCCTGATTGGCGTCTATCTTGCCGGCGTCAAGGTGTACGACGAAAGTGAAGAAGCGTTGGCGTTGCGGGATAATTCGCCATACGCATTTTTAGTTGACTTGTCATACAAGCGTAGGATTTTCGAAGTCCTGCTCGACGTGATCCTGATCCTGTTAGCTTATTGGTGCGCCTATGCCGTTAAGTTTGGGGCACTGTCGGGAAGCGCGGCATGGATTTTATTTCTGCGCACCTTACCAATTCTGGTTTTCGTTAAAATGGCAGCATTTTTGGTCATGGGCGTTTACCGTGGCATCTGGCGATACACGAGCGTTGACGATCTAATAGTCTTTGCGAAAGCAGTAATTCTCAGCTCGGTGCTGAGTGTGCTGGCCGTTTTGTTCGCCTTTAGATTCGAAGGCTTCTCGCGAACAATCTTCGTCATCGACGCGCTGTTAATGTTCATGTTTCTCGCGGGAAGCCGCATGGCGTTTCGACTCTTTCGTCAGGTGTTACCGGTGTCGCGTATTGCATCGGGACGTCGCGTGCTGATCTATGGCGCCGGCGATGGTGGCGAATTGCTGTTGCGCGAACTACAAAACAATCGCGCCTTAAAGTATGCACCCGTAGGTTTTGTCGACGACGATCCCGCGAAGTACGGAAAGGTGATTCATGGATTGCGCGTGCATGGTGGCAACGGCGATTTGAGATCGATTTGTTCACGATATAAAGTCGATGAGATCTTGATCTCGAGCACGCGAATGACGGATGAAAGGCTGCACGAAATTCTCGATCTGTGTCGCGATGCGGATATCGGCGTCAAACGGATGCGCATTTCAATTGAGGATCTGACTGAGTTCTAAGAACCGCCGAACCTTTGAATGCCCGACCAGGTACTGCAATTCAACGCGCGCGCGCCGGTGAAAGCCGGCCTGGTGGTGCTGCTTTTGCTGGCCCTGCTGCTCTCGTTTTTTGTCGTCAAGTGGTACGTCGGTAACACAATCGCAGAGTATTTCAGTCCGGAAACGCATCGTTTGGAAGTAGCGCAAAGCGCAGTCGCATTGGCGCCGCGCGATCCGCTAACGCATTGGCGCGTTGCGACGATCATTCAAAACGAGTTGCCCCCGGATCAAATGCAAGCGAGCGTTGCTGAGTATGAAAAAGCCGTCAGCCTTTCCCCTCACGATTATCGATTTTGGATGGCGTTAGGCACCGCGCAGGAACAAGCGGGCTCGCTCGAGAAAGCCGAACAATCGTTGCGGGAGGCAGTGAAGCTCGCGCCCTCGTATGCATTTCCGCGCTGGTACCTTGGAAATTTGTTGCTGCGAATGGATCGGTACGGCGAGGCGTTCGAGGAGTTGCGGCGCGCCAGCGAATCCGATTCGCAATTTCAGTCGCAACTTTTCAACATCGCGTGGCAGTTGAACAAGGATGACTTTGAAACGATGAAGTCATCTGTTGGCGAGACTCCCGAGATACGGGCGTCTTTCGCGCGCTATTTGATCGAACGTTCAAGATTCGATCAAGGCATGCGGCTTTGGCAGTCGTTGAGTGAATCAGAGATGCGAGCTAATCGCGAATCTGCGGACCAGATTATTGCGGCCCTAATCAAAGGCAAACATTTTCATCAAGCGGTGGAAGTTTGGAACGACATCGCACCCGGCGTGTCTTACGCTGCGCAGACTGGAAAAATCATCGATGGCGGTTTAGAGGACAATCTGGCGCACGGCCCCGGCGCTGTATTTGGCTGGCAAGTGCAATCGAATAACCAGGTGCAAATCGGAATTGATTCAAGAGTCGGACACACGGGCACTCACAGTTTGCGACTATTTTTCCAGGTCCGGTCGCACCTGGAGAACATAGACGTTTCTCAACTTGTTCCGGTCGCGCCAGACACCCAGTATGATTTTGAATACTACCTGCAAACAGATCGGTTGGAGAGTGCCTTCACGCCCGCGGTGGCGATCGTCAATGCTGCCGATGACAGCTTTCTTGTAGGTTCAACCCAGGCACCCACCGGCAATAACGGCTGGCAACGAGTGGGCTTATCGTTCAAAACACCGCCTGGGGCTGAAGCTATCAAGATTAGAGTTTATCGCCCGGAGTGCGTCGACACGCCGGTATGTCCGATTTTTGGCACAGTTTGGTATGACGACTTCAATCTCAACCAGCGAAAGTAACGAGCTGGCCCCAGCAAGTATGGAGACGCGATTGGCTGCCTCGCGTGGCTATACCAGTTATCGCATTCGGCATACGCTGGCCAGCCGTTTTGCTTTCTTAATAATCTGTTTAGCGATCATCCTTTCAGCACTGGCTTACGGCACAGTGCACGCCTGGTCGCTGGCCGTATTTTTTATCGGCGCGATAGTGTTGTTAATTCTGTGGGTGGCCGATGGCTGGAGGTTGGGAACTTTTCGAGTTAGCCAAAACATTCTTCAGTTACCCTTGATAGGTTTAATCGTTCTCGGCGCTATTCAATTGTTACCCCTACGGTCCGCGCCCGTTGCGCCTTCAGTTTCAGTTCCACTACTGCACACGTTATCGCTTAATCCTTACGCCACGCGCTTCATTGTGATTGAAGTGATTGCGTTATTAATTTACCTGGCGGCTACGCTCGTGTTCATTGATACGCCAAAACGGCTGCGTTTGATTGTCCGGTCAATTACGATCTTTGGTTTCTTGCTTGCGATTTTCGGCTTAACACAATCGTTTACGAGCGGAAACCGTTTGTACTGGGTGCGAGACATGGCGCAAAGTACCGCGTTTGGTCCATTCATCAACCGCCATCACTTCGCCGGCTACATGGAACTCACGATAGCTCTGCCACTGGGACTGATCTTTACGAATGCAATTGAGCGGGAAAAGAAGTTTATCTATTTGTTTGCTGCTGCATTGATGGCGATTGCTCTGATCATGACGAATTCGCGTGGCGGCATTGTTAGTCTGATAGCAGAGGTTCTTTTCCTGGTTTCGATGATGGGATTTGGCCGCAAACATCGTAAGCGAAAGTCACACAAGAAGCCGCGAATTCAAAGCGCGGCTGCAAAAACTGGCCTGGCGTTAGCGATGCTTATGGCGTTATTTCTCGGCGTGATGATGTTCGGCGGCGAAGATGCAATCAGCCGCATCGTGGGATCTGTTAACGCAGACGATCCGACTACTGGCCGCACCCATTTTTGGAGCGTGACCCTTGACATCATTAAGAACCACCCAGTGCTGGGGACTGGACTGGGAGCGTTCGGTGTCGTTTATACCGGATACGACACGCGCAATGGACAGTATCGACTGGAACAAGCGCATAACGACTACTTGCAGGTATTATCCGATGCCGGCATCGTCGGCGCGGTTCTGGGACTGATCTTCCTGGCGGGTTTATTTCGGATTGGATTTGCGCGCCGCGATTCTCCGGATCGTTTCAGGCGTGGAGTCGCGACCGGCGCAATGGCGGGGTGCTTTGCAGTTCTGGTCCACAGTTTTTTTGACTTCACTTTGCACACCACTTCGAACACGCTGCTGTTTCTTATACTGGCCGCGCTCGCTACGATGAATGGTCGTGTGGAAGAAGTACACGCACGGCGAAAGAAGCGGCGCTCCGAGCAAACTACTACCGAGGTGGTGGAGGGAGAAACCGCCCAGCCGGCCTTAGCTGGTTAGACAACAGATGGAACCAGGACAAGAAACGCGCGGAAGGAAGAATTTTGGCAGTAGCTTCTCGTCAAACTAAAGCAGAAAAAGCTGCGGCAGTTTCTTCGGTGCCGGAACTGTGCCTCAATGCAGCGTTGAAGCACGGCAAGCGCGATGCGCTGAATCATAAGAGTGAGGATAGCTGGGTTAATATCTCGGCAGGAGAATTTGTCGACCGGGTTCGCAACCTCGCTTTGGGCTTGAGCGAACTGGGGGTCAGGCCGGGTGATCGCGTCGCCTTGCTCTCTGAAAACCGGCCAGAGTGGTCC
Source organism: Pyrinomonadaceae bacterium (assembly GCA_035275045.1). Classification (GTDB taxonomy): domain Bacteria; phylum Acidobacteriota; class Blastocatellia; order Pyrinomonadales; family Pyrinomonadaceae; genus PSRF01. The sequence continues at coordinate 14,999 of DATENN010000410.1, read as the reverse complement.
ATCGCTGATCTTGCGATTCTTAGTCTGGGCGCCATCAACGTCCCGATTTACACGACGCAGGCAGTTGAACAAATCCGATACATCCTCACCGATGCCGGTGTTCGCGCCATTTTTGTATCAAACAAAAAACTCTTCCGTCACGCTGCTCCGGCACTTGAAGGTCTCGACTTCCTCGAAAAAATTATCCTGTTTGATTCAATGGACGGCGGCGAAAGCCACAGTTCCGTGAACCTTATAGCTCTAGAAGAAGCGGGCGAGGCACGAGCGACGAAGAATTCGGAATTGTTCGATGCTTACTTGAAAGCAATTCGGCCCGACGATCTCGCCACCATCATCTACACTTCGGGGACTACGGGTGAGCCCAAAGGCGTGATGCTCACGCACAGCAATTTCATTTCAAACGTCCTGGCGATAACCGCCGGATTGCCGATTGCACCGACGGACATAGCTTTATCCGTGCTGCCGCTCTCGCATATCTTCGAGCGCACCGGTTTTTATATCTTCTGTTACAACGGCGTCTCTGTTTATTACACGCCGTCATTCGATCAGGTCGGCGAGAACTTGCGAGAAGTGCGACCGACGATCATGACCGCGGTCCCGCGACTATTCGAAAAAGTCTATCACCGCATTCTTAAGAAAGGGCTTTCGCAGAAAGGCCTAAAACGAAAGATCTTCGTACGCTCACTCGCGGTGGGCCAGCGCTATGCGGCGCAAAAAGATAAGGGCGGTCACGTTGGACCGCTCTTGTCCGCGCAGCAACGTTTGGCAAGCCGTCTGGTGTTTTCAAAATGGCGCGAAGGCGTTGGTGGACGACTGCGTTACTTTGTTTCAGGTGGCGCTCCGCTATCGCCGGTGCTTTCATATTCATTTCTCGCCGCCGGCATTCCCATTTTGCAGGGTTACGGCGCAACAGAAACATGTATTGTCTCCGCCAACCGGCCTGACAACAACCAAGTTGGTTCTGTAGGAATTCCATTCGAAGGCATCGAGGTTTCTATTGCGGATGATGGCGAGATTCTCCTGCGCGGACAAAACGTCATGCGCGGCTACTATGGACACCCCGAAGAATCGGCGGCCGTCATCAATGACGGATGGTTTGCAACGGGAGATGTCGGCCACATCGACAAAGAAGGCCACCTTTACATCACCGATCGCAAAAAGGATTTATTCAAACTTTCAAATGGAAAATATGTCGCACCGCAACAGATTGAAAGTCTGCTGATGCAAAGTGAGTATGTGACTCAGGTTGTTGTGGTGGGCGCCGGGCGCAAGCAGCCGGCCGCGCTTGTTGTTCCGGAATGGGAAGCTCTGAAACAGGCTCTAACCGCTCGCGGTGTTGAGTTTCCCACGAACCGCGTCAAATTGGCTTCATTCCCCGAGGCGATAAAAGTCGTCCAGAGCGATGTCGCAGGTCTGACTCGCGACTTGGCGGATTATGAGCGCATTCGAAAAATCGCCCTACTGCCTGAAGAATTTACAATTGACAAGGGGGAATTGACGCCGACATTGAAAGTCAAACGTCGCGTCGTGGATCAGAAATTTCACGAGCTGATTGAAAGTCTTTATTCCTGATTCGAAAGGCTTTGCTTACCAACCTTCCGCTTCAGTGAGATCAATAACCGTGAAGCCTTTCTCACTGGCTTTGCTTTCTGTTTTTACCTTACGAGCTTTGCTTTGAAGAAGAATTGATTCGGCGAGAATTCTTAGATTGATTGGTAGCTCCGGCGCCCTCGCTTCGACCTTCGCTGGAACGCGGTAATGCATTAGCAGCGGAATCTCACAGTAACAGAAGTCACATTCCTTAAGGTGATGTTTGACGAGGAAGTTGATTTCCTTGGTGAGCGTTTTTGTGTTGAAAGAAAGAAGCAAATTTGACGAGGGACACGCCAGCTTTTTGCTGAAAGACTTTACGGTCGACGGCTTCATCTATGTGCCCCCAATTTACACTGCCAGCTCTATTTTCCCTTTGAATTGAAGAACCGAGTTGAGGATTTCGACGACTAGCAGCAAGGGGGCAATGTCTCGCAGCTTCTACCGAAAGTTCCGCAAAGTCATCAGCTTGTTCACGAAACTTATAGGCTGAATGTCATCAATATTCCACAACTTCAAAGCACTGCGTCATAGTTTTTGTCGCCTGAAATCAACAACTTGCCAGAAGTGTAAAAACCTGTTGCTCAATTTTGGCTTTGTTGCTAAGATGCTGGCGTCAAGTCAGAGGGCGCCTGCTCTTTGACGCTCTTTCCAGGGAAAGCCCACCTGTTTTCGCAGGATAATCAGGGCAAAAAAAATCACGGTTTCAGCCCCTAAATAAGTTCCTTCGTTGAAGGAACCGCCGTCGCCTTACCCTCTTTCGCTCAACTATCAGTCTCAGTCCTGTAGAGCTCGAAGTCCAGAATCGTTGAATCGTAGTCTCACCTAACAAGTTTCTATCACCTCTTTGATCGCACACAACACCGTCGTGAAATCTCTACGTTCCGAAGCATCCAAAGAAATCGAGTTGACTCCCTCGACACCGGCGCCGATGTCCGCCCGCTCAAAACGAACGGCCGAACGAATGGCGAAGAGCGGTAAGTGGGTCGAGAGTCTGCGATGCTCTGATGTCAGCCGCCTTTGGTCTGAACTGCATCGTATTGTTTCTCACCATCCGCTTGTGAGGGCCTCGCGCAGTGCGGGATTGCTGGTTGAAGAAGGCGCCAGCAGTGCCTATACCGACTTGACTCAAGAGCTTTTTGTGCAGCTGCTCAGCAAGAATCGCTTCGAGCATTATCTCGATTCGGAAATGACCGATTACGAGATCGAGTGTGAGATCGGACAGATCGAACTTACCAATTTGCTGACTGCAGAGCTACGAAAACGGCATCCAGAGAGCTATCGGCTCGCACGCAGAATTTCCACCCTCATCCAATCCAGTTCAAACTTCCGTCGCTTCGATTCCAGCGGTACCGGCGATGAGCCTCATCGCCGTCTCGCCGATCGCATTTATGGTTTGAGTGAATGGGCGGACGGCAAGCGCAGGCGTGATTCTCACGATGTCGAACAACGGGTTCAAATCATCCCAGTGCGCGCGCGCGATACTCGCATGGTCGGGTGTACCGGCGATTCGCAAGTTGTTATCAGCAACTCCGATCTCGAGGACCTTATTGTCTCAGTGCTCGACGCAGTTGATTCTCCAGTGGACGTTCGCTCGTTACGGAGCCTCGTAATGTCCCGGTTACCGGTTATGGACATTTATCTCGTGCCGTTAGACGGTGACGACAACGACGGAGAAGGCAGTCATTACGAACCGGTCGACAAACGGGAAGATCCCGAGCAGGGCTTATTGCGGCGTGAATCTGAGAATCAAGCAGCCGGTTTTGTCGATCACTTCCTGGACAATCTGAACGACACAGTGCGCGGCAAGATGAAGCAGTACAACCGCATTCTTGGGGTGCTGTGGCATTGCTACTTGAGCCCAACCCAGTCAACACAGTTGGAAGTTGCTGCGGTTCTTGGTGTCTCTGACTCGCTCGTGTCGGACTATCGCCGTCGCATCGAGACCGAGTTAAGAGCACTTTCATTCTCTGAGGTCGAAGAGGCGCGGAGATTTGAAGGAGCGCTGCGTCAACGGGTGAGAGAGTTAGTGTTAGTCGGCGAGGAAAACGAGGTCGCAGTTTAATCGAGCCAGGGAAGCGATATGTAAAAGCATTCGAGGCTGCGGCGCTTTTAGCGTAGCAGCTTCTTTTGATTTTAACCGGTGACGATCAAAGGTTCATCGGTGGTGGCGCGCAGTTGCAACTGAAGCCAAAATGGCGCTGAAAAATTTCAAAATTGAGGATTACGAGCCAGTAATCGCAACCTCGAAATTGCGGTCTGGAGACGTGCGTATTGCTTCCGCGTCAAGGCCGAGGGCCGCCACTCTCAAAAACGATTCGCAACTGGATACCGCAGCGGAGTGTCCAGCCGGCGTAGTTGTGGGAGAAACGTGGTCGACGAAATCCGGCCACAAGCTTACTTTTGCGGGAGTTTTTGTCTTCACATTCCTTGTCTACTTTCGGCCTTACGAATTGTTTCCGTCCCTTTCCTGGCTTTCAAAGAGCGCGTTCGTTGCCGCACTGCTCACTCTGGTGATCTTCATTCCAACGCAGTTAGCATTGGAAAACAGACTGACCGCTCGCCCTCGCGAAGTGGCACTTGCGTTGTTCTTGCTACTGACTGGATTGCTTTCAATTCCATTTGCGCTTGAACCCACGACCGCCATTCAGAGTTTCATCGAGTTTCTGAAAGTTGTCCTGATGTTCATCGTACTGGTCAATGTGCTGAGGACGGAAAAGCGCCTTCGCATTCTGATTGCACTCGTACTCTGTGCAAGTTGTGTCTTAAGCATCGCTGCGCTGAACGATTACATCCATGGCAACCTCGCATTACAAGGCCGCCGTATCGCTGGATTGATAGGTGGCTTGTTCAGCAATCCGAACGACCTTGCGTTGCACTTAGTAACAATGATCCCCATCAGCGCCGCACTGATGTTCGGTTCGCGCGGACCGCTTAAGAAGCTCGCTTACTTCAGTTGTTCACTCGTATTGACGCTGGGTTTAGTCGCAACCTTTTCCCGAGGCGGCTTTCTCGGATTCATCTGCGTGGTGGCATTTAGCGGATGGAAACTCGCGCGCCGGAATCGCGCCTTGTTTGGAGTTATCGCGTTACTTGTCGTCGCGGCAACATTAGTTCTCGCGCCTGGCGCCTACCGCAGCCGCATATCCAATGCGAGTGACGACTCAGCGATTGCCCGCACCGACGATCTTAAACGTTCGCTCGTGATCGCTGCGCGACATCCGTTCTTCGGCGTTGGCATGGACAACTACATTCTCTACTCGAACACCAACAAGGCGACGCACAACGCCTATACGCAAGTCGCTTCGGAAATGGGAATCGCTGCGTTGCTCATTTACCTCACATTTCTAATTACACCGTTTCGCAAACTTCGGTTAGCCGAACTGAGTAATCCTGAAGCAAAGCGGCGTTCGCCGCTTCAATATCTGGCGATCGGCTTGCAGGCGAGTTTGCTGGGCTACATGGTGGGGAGTTTTTTCGCCTCGGTCGCCTATCTCTGGTACGTCTACTACCTCGTAGCCTACAGCATTTGTCTGCGCCGCATTGCGTCCACGCAGGATTCCGTTAGCAACAAGTCAGACGTTCCCTCTTTGGTAACGGCGAAACACTCCGTCTCGTACGCCGCCTCGCTGCCGCAGGTTCATTGAAGATGTCATCGCTGCAATCACAATTGAAGTCCGACGTGTCGTCGTCTGAGCCACTGGTCAGCGTGATCATTCCGGCGTTTAAGGTAGCGTCGTTCATCGAGCAAACAGTCTCATCCGTACTCGCGCAGACTTTCACTAACTATGAAGTGATCGTCATTAACGATGGTTCACCAGATACCGAACTGCTGGAAAAGAATCTTTCGCGGTTTTCCGGCGTCATTAGTTACATCAAGCAGCCCAACGCGGGAGCGGGAGCCGCGCGTAATGCGGGACTCAAAATCGCACGCGGCGAGTTCGTTGCGTTTCTTGACGGTGACGATGTCTGGCTGCCGGAGTTTTTGGATGCTCAACTTGAGTTAATCAACAGCGGAGCTGGTTACGATTTGGTTTACACCGATGCCATTAACTTTGACGAGCGTGGTCGAAGCCGACTGACTAATATGGATTTGAATCCTTCCGATGGCCCAGTCACGGCCGAGTCCCTGATCGCCGGAACCTGCAACATCATCACTTCCAGCGTTGTCGCCCGCCGGGAGCTGATTGAAGCAGTTGGCTATTTTGATGAAAGCTTTCCCAATTCGCAGGACTACGATTTGTGGTTAAGGCTTGCGAAGCGCGGAGCGCGCATTACCTACCAAAAGCGAGTATTGGTCGAACGACGGATTTACGAAGGAAGCCTCGCCTCGGACCCGATCAAGTCCTTTAGCGGCGAAATCTCCGTACTTGAGAAAACTGCGACGCGGTCTGACTTAACTGCTGCTGAACGTGAAGCACTCAAACGCAAGCTCGAACTGCGTCACGCGAGCATCGCAGTTTGCCGGGGCAAGCAACAATTATCTTCCGGAGACTTTGGCGCAGCAGCCGCGGCGTTCCGCGCCGCAAATGCGTTCTATCAAAGTTGGAAACTGCGTGCCGTCTTGTTTTCTCTTTACTTTGCTCCTCGTCTGCTGCAACGCGTTTACAAGCTGCGCACTACCTAACTATCAACATGTCAGTCTCGCCAGCAACAGCATCCATCTCCGACACTCGCAACGAGTACTTCGTGACCGAGCATCTACAAGCGGACCTCGGGCGACGTACTGCGCGTGGCGGTGCGGTGACGGTTGCTTCTCACTCCCTGCGGTTTGTGATCACCATTGCCGCAACGTCTGTGATGGCGAGACTTCTGCGCCCAAGCGATTATGGTTTGATCGGGATGGTCGCATTCTTCACCAATTTTGTTGCGATGTTCAAGGACCTTGGCCTTTCGATCGCGACGATTCAAAAATCGGAAATCGACTACAAACAGGTCAGCACACTCTTCTGGCTAAACGTAGCTTTCAGCTTTCTGATTACCATGCTGACAATCGTGCTGGCGCCGGCCATCTCCTGGTTTTATGGAGAGCCGCGGCTCGTCGCGGTGACTGCCGTTTCTGCCGTCGGATTTTTATTTGGCGGTCTAACGGTACAGCACGAAGCATTGTTGAGAAGGCAAATGCGCTTTCTTTCATTGGCTGTCATCGCGCTCGCGTCGATGCTCAGCGGATATGTAGTTGGCATTTACCTGGCATGGCGCGGTTGGAGTTATTGGGCGCTTGTATTCAGCCAACTAGCGCTCTTACTTGTAAATGCCGTGGGCGTTTGGACCATTTGCCGTTGGCGCCCCGGCTTGCCCGCGCGCAACTCGGGCGTACGTTCTATGGTCGCCTTTGGTCGCAACTTCACCGGCTTTTCCATAATCAACTACTTCTCGCGCAATCTCGATAACTTGCTGCTGGGAAGATTTTGGGGCGCGAACGAACTTGGACTTTACAACCGCGCTTATCAGTTGATGACGTTACCTATCGATCAGATCAACGAGCCCGTTACGTCGGTCGCTATCCCCGCCTTAAGCCGTATCAACGACGAAGATGAGCGTTACCGGCAAGCTTACCGTCGCATGCTTGAAAAGATCGCAATGTTTACCATGCCGGCTGTTGCGTTCCTAATGGCGACTTCGGATTGGATCGTTCAAATCGTTCTTGGCCCGCAATGGTCGGCGACCAGCCGCATTTTCCTGCTATTGGGAATAACCGGATTGTTTCAACCGATCGCCAACACCACGGGTTGGTTATTTCTAACGCAGGGTCGCAGCCGCGACATGTTTCACTGGGGCTTAATCAGTGGGCCGATCACGATGGCCTCAATTGTGATTGGCTTGCCGTGGGGCGCGGTTGGGATTGCGTCGTCATACGCACTCACGCGCGTGGCTTTGACTGATCCTTTGCTGTTCTGGTTTGTTGGTCGAAAGGGACCAGTTCGGACCCGCGATTTCTATCATATTATCGCGCCTTTCACGTTTGCCGCGCTGGCCTCACTTGGAATTTCCGCCGTCGTACGCAGCCAATTTCAGATTCACAATCCCATCCTCGGTTTGATTGCGCTTTTTATCGTAACGGGAGTAGTCACGCTGGCCAGTTTGGCCGTGCTTCCTTCCGGAAGGCTCGCACTGTTAGATATCAAAAAAACATTCAGCCTAATGACTAAAGCGAGAAGTGAAGTCGCGCTTGCCCGATGAAAGACAAAACACAATGCGTAAATTAATTCCGAGAACAATGAAAAGGGCGTTAAAAACGAAACTCGCCAGCTTTCGAATTTGGCGGGCAACCCGAGCCATCGCAAAACTGCGTGGCGGAGAAGTGCCTGACCGCAGAACGCTGCGGCTTTTGAGCGAAGGTTGGGGCAATGATGGTTTCGCTCCAACGCTGGATTATCTGGAAGAGGTTGCCCGCAGCGCAGCCACCACCGAAGGTCCGATTCTCGAATGCGGTAGTGGTCTGACAACACTATTGATGGGATTGCTCGCCGGACGTCGCGGCGTAGCAATTCATTCACTTGAGCATTCGGAAAGCTGGCAGCAACGCATTTCAAACGCGCTTCGTAAGAATGGAATTCGAAATGTTGAGGTGTTAATGGCTCCCTTACGCGACTACGGATCGTTCGCGTGGTACGACGCGCCGCTGCATCAATTGCCGGAAGAGTTTCGCCTGATCGTATGCGATGGTCCGCCAGGAAATACGAAGGGAGGACGCTATGGTTTGTTGCCTGTAATCGGTCCACGTTTACGGCAAGGTGCGGTCATAGTTCTCGACGACGCCGACCGTCCCGGCGAAATCGAAATGGTTAGTCGCTGGAAAAAAGAAATGGACCTCGCGATGCAAGTCTTCGAAAAACCTGCGGGGCATTTCGCGCGCTTAGTTCGCTGTTCATAAAACACATGTGTGGTATCACCGGATTTGTTGATAAGTGGAACGCGACCAGCGCGCGCGACCAGGACGGTCGTGCGCAAATTTTGGAATCGATGTGCGCGATAATCAGACATCGCGGACCTGACGAACAGGGCGTGTTGATGGAACGCGGAGTAGCGTTGGGAATGCGCCGTCTATCGATCATTGATCTCGCGGGCGGTCATCAACCCATATCGAATGAAGATGGAACCATTAACATCGTCTTCAATGGCGAGATCTACAATTACCGCGATTTGCAATCCACCTTGCAATCTCTCGGTCATCAATTCAAGACCAACTCGGACACAGAAACGGTTGTTCACGCCTACGAAGAATATGGACCTGCATGCGTTAACCACTTGCGGGGCATGTTCGCTTTCGCAATTTGGGACGCAGCGAACCAAAAACTCTTCATAGCTCGCGATCGGGTAGGAAAAAAACCACTTTACTATTCGGTCACTAAACAAGGGACCTTCGTTTTTGGCTCAGAGCTAAAGGCGCTGCTGCAGCACCCTGAAGTCGAACGTGAAACTAATCCGCGAGCTCTGGATGCATTCTTTTCGCTAGGTTATGTGCCCGATCCCCTTAGCATTTTCCGCAATATTGAAAAACTGTCGCCCGGGCATCACTTAACGTTTAGTCGCGGACGTTTATCGGTTGAGCGATATTGGGATTTTGAATATTGCACTAACGCGAACGGTCATCGAGCAACTGATTATTTAGAGGAACTGCGCTCGTCACTCGAGGAGTCAGTAAAGCTGCGACTGGTTTCGGATGTGCCGCTCGGTGCTTTTCTGTCAGGTGGCATTGATTCAAGTACGGTCGTTGGCATCATGTCGCGACTGATGGATCAGCCGGTCAAGACTTTTTCCATCGGCTTTAACGAAGACAGTTATAACGAGCTTAAGTATGCGCGTCTAACCGCCAAAAAATTCGCGACGGAACATCACGAGTTCCTTGTGACTCCCGATATTTGTAACGTGGTGGACCAGCTTGTATGGCACTTTGATGAACCGTTTGCCGATTCATCTGCCATACCGACGTATGTTGTTTCAAAACTCGCGCGCGAGCATGTGAAGGTTGTGCTTACTGGTGACGGTGGCGACGAACTGTTCGCCGGCTACACCAGATATTTGACTGAGCAGCAACGCGGCAGGTTCGACTTGCTTCCGCGATTTGTGCGAGACGGTTTGATGAAGCCGCTCAGTCGCAACTTGCCGCACAGCGCCTGGGGAAGAAACTACTTGCATAACGTTTCGCTTGATCCAATCACGCGATATTTGGACAACGTTTCAGTCTTCAGTGGTCTCAATAAATCGGCCCTGTACACAACCGACTTCGGTAACGAGCTCAAAAACGGCAGCCACCTACGATCATATTTTGAGGAATTAAGTGGAAATGTCCGCACAGATTCCAGTTTGGATTCTTTGCTCTACATCGACAGCAAGACTTATTTGCCCGGCGACATCCTGACTAAAGTCGACCGCATGAGCATGGCGACCTCGCTCGAGGCGCGAGTGCCCTTGCTTGATCACAAACTGATCGAATTCGTCACTCGCATCCCCGCAAACTTCAAAATCTACGGCGGTGAGACGAAACATTTATTCAAGCAGGCGATTAGAGATCTTGTGCCGGCGGAAATTTTGAATCGTCCCAAACAGGGCTTCGGAGTTCCCATTCAACAGTGGATCAATCAAGAGTTGCGGGAACGAATGCGCGACACGCTGACTGATTCCCGCGCCGCGGGTCGTGGACTTGTTAGTCAAAAGTACGTGCGCGTGTTGCTGGACGAGCACGAGCGCGGCCGTCGCGATCATGCGATGGCACTTTGGGCGTTGCTCATGCTGGAGCTATGGCAGCGCCAATATGTTGACCTCGTACGCAACGCGCAACCACCAACCCATCACGACGCGACTGAAAGAGAATTGGCACGGACGAGTTAACACCATGCTGGTTACTCTCCCTTTACGAAAAAAGAACCTCGTGAAACCTCGCATCCTTCAACTAATCGACAGCTTCGACGAAGGCGGTTCGGAGCGCCAGGCGTTACAGCTTACCCGTCTGTTAGCGCAAAGCGGACGCTATCACGTCTCGGTTGCCTGCTTGAAGGCGGATGGCGTGCTGCGCTCTCAAATATCGGATCTCGAAGTTGGAGCAGTTGCTTCGTATCCATTAACGAGTTTCTACGATGCCAATGCGGTGTCGCAACTGCGATTGTTTGCACGTGACTTGCGACGACTAAAAATCGAAGTACTTCACACGCATGATTTCTATACCAACATTTTTGGCATGGCCGCAGGCCGTCTCGCAGGCGTGCCGATTCGCATTGCATCGCGTCGCGAGACCAGTGGAATGCGCACTTTGCTGCAACAGCGAGCACAGCGAGCGGCGTATTGTTTGGCCCATCAAATACTCGCAAACTCCGCAGCGGTACGAGAAAAACTTATTACCGAAGGCATTGATGAAAATCGAATCACGGTGATTCACAACGGTTTTGAAGCAACGCGCGTTTTGAACGCTCATTCTGCTTTTGATGCGCTGCGTTTCAAGGAGTCAGTCGACCAAGCGAGCCGTTTCGTCACTATCGTGGCAAACATGCGTCACGAGGTTAAGGATTACCCGATGTTTCTGCGCAGCGCCCTTCGCATTAGTAAGAGAGTTCCGCACGTAAAGTTTTTGTTGGCAGGAGAAGGCGAGCTGCGCGAATCGCTTGAACAGACCGCAGTCGAATTGGGCATCGAACAGAACACCATTTTTCTTGGCCGCGTTCAGGATATCGCGGCGCTTCTCAACATTTCCGATGTCTGCGTTCTTTCGTCGAGAGCGGAAGGCTTCTCAAACTCCATTCTCGAATACATGGCCGCCGCTCGACCCGTCGTGGTTACGGACGTGGGCGGAGCACGAGAAGCAGTAATCGAAGGCAAGACCGGTTATCTCGTCCAATCCGGTGATGACGAGACGATGGCCGAACGCATCATTTCACTTCTTAACAATCCTCGATTGGCCGAACAGTTTGGTAAAGCGGGAGCAAAAGTAATCGGAGAGAAATTTTCAACAGCGGCGCAATTGGAAAAAACAGAAGCCTTGTACGAAGGACTCTTGCGCAAGCACAAAGGTGTCGACCGTGGCGCTAAGGATACGTCTGTCGAAGAGTTGGCAGCCCGGCCGATGGTAACACGATTGGATCTACGATGAGTCGCACTTTCGAGAAAAATAAACAAACCCAGCGCGCACGAATACTAATTGTGGCGCCGTCCCTGGGTATTGTTGGCGGCCAATCTGTTCAAGCTGCGCGGCTGATGGCCCATCTGCGAAAGGATGATTCAGTAGAAGTTGGCTATCTTCCGATCAATCCGCGGGGGCGCGGAATTTCAGGCAAGTTGCAGAAGATCAAGTTTGGTCGGACCGTCATTACCTCAGTTTTGTACGTCGCGAGCCTGTTACGCACTGTTCGGAACTACGATGTGATTCACATCTTCTCGGCCTCGTACTTTTCCTTTGTCCTGGCACCGACTCCCGCGATTTTGATCGCGAAACTTTTTAGGAAGCGAGTGCTACTGAATTATCACAGCGGTGAAGCCGGAGATCATTTCTCGCGCTGGCCTTCCGCGGTTGCCACCTTGCGTCTAGCGGACGAGCTGATCGTTCCCTCGAATTATCTGGTCCGCGTCTTTCGCAATTTTGGGCTAAGCGCGACCGCAATAAACAACGTGGCTCAGCTTGACGAAATCGCCTTCAAAATACGACCAGAGATAAAGGCGAATTTTCTTTCGAATCGCAATTTTGAAAAACACTATGGCGTGGATGACGTGCTGCGCGCGTTTGCACTGATTCAACAGACGATTCCGACCGCGCGGTTGACCGTTGCCGGTGATGGCAATCAGCGCGACACTCTTAAAAAACTCGCTATCGACCTTGCGTTGCAAAACGTGCAATTTGTTGGACAGATAGCTCCCGACGAGATGGCAGGTCTGTATGCGAACTCCGACGTTTTTCTAAACGCGTCGAAGGTTGATAACCAACCGCTATCGATTCTCGAAGCCTTTGCCGGCGGTCTGCCAGTGATTACCACGAACGTAGGTGGAATTCCGGATATGGTCAGTGGCGGCGTTAATGGTTTCCTTGCTGAACCGGGTGACTATCACGCAATCGCGCAACATGCGCTGCAAATCTTAGGCGATTCGCAACTCGCAAAGAGAGTAACGACAAACGCTGTCGAGGCCTGCAACGCTTATAACTGGCGGACCGTTGGGCCCAAGTGGATCAGTGTATACCAGCATCTAGCGTCGACTGGTAAGCGCATTCATCCAGCGAGCCGGCTTCAGAAACTACGCAATTCGAGTTTTGATGAGGTGCGCGAACGAACCAAACAGGCTGTTGCCTCGTTCGCCGAGCGTCACGGCTGGTCCCCGCAATTACGGATTAGCAGTGAGAAGCAATTCCTCGCGTCATTAACAACTAATGTTGACTCGGCTGAGAGTTGTTTCAAGCAATTCCGCGAGCGCTCGACCACTCAATTCTTTCCCTCGTTTTCAACACGCGCAGCAACCCTGGCAGTATTTCGCGACCTTTGGCCCGAAGCCGCACCCAAGATCATGCTTGAAGCGGATCAGATTTGCGAGGGACGGTTCAATCTACTTGGCCTTACGGATCTTGATTTCGGTCAGCCCATTAACTGGCGTTTGGAACCTATTTCACAGAAAGCGACTGAGCTTGTTCATTGGAGCGAGCTTAACTTTCTAGATCCTGGCGTCGCGGGCGATAAGAAGATCACGTGGGAACTCAATCGCCACCAGTATTTCGTTAAATTGGGTCAGGCATACTGGCTTTCGGGCAACGAAAAATATGCAGCAACGTTCGTGGCCCATCTTGAGTCGTGGATGGATGAAAATCCGCCGAAGCTAGGTATCAATTGGGCCAGCAGTCTTGAAGTTTCGTTTCGATCGATAGCGTGGATTTGGGCGTTACATTTCTTCGCTGACTCTCCCTCACTAACCGCGTCGATCTATTTGCGCGCACTTCAATTTCTCCGGTCGCAAGGCCGGCACATCGAAACTTTTCTTTCTACCTATTTCAGTCCGAATACGCACCTGACCGGGGAAGCGTTAGGGCTGTTTTATCTCGGCTCCGTTTTTCCCGAATTTGCGGAAGCTCAACGATGGCGGACGCTGGGCCGGAAAATTCTGAACGAGCAAATTCAGCGGCAAGTCCGTAGCGATGGCGTGTATTTCGAGCAATCTAGTTATTACCATCGCTACACAACTGATTTTCTTACGCACTTCTTGATTCTCTCTCGTGTCCACAACGAAGAGTTGCCGTCGAATCTTCAGCCGACGCTCGAGGCGCTGCTCGACCATCTGATGTACATCACTCGTCCGGACGGAACGACGCCGTTGTTCGGTGACGAGGATGGAGGCCGTTTGTTGTGTCTGGACCAGCGAAAGTCAAACGATTTCCGCGCGACCTTATCGAACGGAGCGATTTTATGTAATCGGGGCGATTATAAGTCTGTGGCTGGTGAATTAGCAGAAGAAACATTATGGCTGCTCGGCCCGAATGCAACAACAGACTTCACGAGCATTGTCGCCACCGAACCCGCGGAAACGTGCAAAGCGTTCCCAGCGGGTGGCTACTTCGTCATGAAGGATGGCTGGAATGCAGAGGCGAATTATTTATTGTTCGATTGCGGACCTCATGGAACGGACAATTGCGGACATGCGCACGCCGACGCGTTAGCGGTTGAGATCGGAGCCGGTGGGCAGTCGTTAATCGTCGATTCGGGAACCTTCACCTACACCGGTTCGCGAGAGTTGCGTGATTGGTTTCGCAGTTCACAAGCGCACAACACAATCAGCATTGACGGCGAGTCTTCTTCCGTCCCGGCTGGTCCATTCAGTTGGTCCACTGTGGCAAATTCTCAACCTTTGTCGTGGATGGACGCGCACCGCTTCGCTTTTGTGGAAGGCAGCCATGATGGTTTTGAAAGATTGCCGGTGCCGGCAAGACATACGCGCGGAATTCTCTTTCTCAAAAACGATTACTTTGTAATGCGAGATCGCGTGTCATCCGCCGGCCCGCACGATATCGAGCTTCGCTTTCATCTAGCACCTCACCTGATTCCTGAAATCACAGCGCAACAAGTCCGCGTATCGCCGCACAAAGTCGGTGGTTTGCAGTTATTTACTGCAGGCCCGGCAGGTAGTTGGAGCGAGGAAAAGGCCCCGTTTTCAGCGTCTTATGGACACAGGACCGAGGCGGCGGTGTGCAAATTTTCAGCCAGATTCGCCGGCACATCTGATTTGGTAACCGCGGTGATGCCGCTCGCTTCCAGTGCGGCGATCGAAGTCAGAGAAGTTGAATCGATCGGCGGAGCGGCGATTGAAATCATCACCGAGCAACACCGCGACATCATCATGGTCCGTGGTGAACAAAGCCCTAGAGTTGAAACAGTAAATTTTGTTTCAGACTTCAACTGGACGTGGGCCCGTTTCGAACGCAACGCCGGGTTCACCCGCGA
>DATENN010000409.1:0-10320 GCA_035275045.1 Pyrinomonadaceae bacterium | reverse complement strand
TACCTGCCGTGGCATCGCGACCATTAACCCGGTAAAGAATGCCGCATTTGCGACTTCGTCCTGAACGGTTGGCCCGGAAGGAAGCGCGCGGTTCTCGATGCGCAGGTGCGGGACTCCATTCGCGACGCCATAACACGCGCGGTTCCAGCGCCACACCGTACTGTTATGCATGCGCAACGCGGAAAGCGACGGCGTTTCGCCGCGAGACAAAACGCGGAAAGGATCCTCATCCGGTACGGCGATCATGATGGGACGGAAGCGAGAAATCTGTTCGGTGAACAGTTCAAGCACCGAACACTTTAGCCACTGATCGCCAAAGCTCACGCGCGTAGGATGACTGCGGGCCAGTTGCGTTCGCGAGCGAGCATCGGTCGAGTGTTGGAACAATGCTACCCGCGTCTCCTGCCACAGGCGATGCCCAAACAGTACAGGCGAGTTCACCGCCGCCGCCAGCACCGGTCCCGTTATGGCCTGCGCGATGTTGTAATGCGCCGCGAACTCGGCCGGGCTGGTTTGAAAGTGGACTTGAAAACTGGTGTTGCACGACTCCATCATAATGTTGTCATGCGTGATATGGATTTCGTCCAACCCCTGAATATGGATTGCAAACGGACCGCCGCGTAACGCAATCACGCCGCGATTGAGTTCGCTGTACCGTGCAATCGGCGCCAGGTTCTCTAAAGTCAGATCCGATTTCTTTAGGGTAGGTAGAATCCCCGCCAGCAGCGGACTCGACTTAAGTGTCGCCGCACTCTCACGCACCAGGGCAAGCAACGAGCTCAGTTCGCCTTCCATTAAGCTAAAGCAGCCGCCGTGCAGCAGCAGCGGCGTGAGGTTAGCTTCGAGATTGAAGCTGGCAATTTCAGTTGTCAGTCGCGGATCCTTAGCACGTTCCAAAACATCGAGCGCGATCGACGCCGGGCGCAGGTTCTGGTCCACCAGGAACATTTCCTGTTCTGCGCCGATTCGCGTCACATTGGTTTCAAACCGGCCGGTCTCGATCATGAACTCGAGCGCGCGCAGATCGTCCAGCAGGGCTTTCATAAAAGCCTGCGATTCCTTATCGCCAAACTGCTGCTGCACGTTGTGTTCGCCCATAAGAATCCCTGGGAAGTAGCCGAATCGCTGGTGTGTGACTGGAGAGCATTGGGCAATTCATATGCCGACTAACAAATCGCAGCATTTAACCTGAATTGAAGTGCGAGGCTCGCAATTGCTGAGGATTATTGCGCACGGGTTGAATTTTTTCGCGGAGTTCGAGTTTCAGATCTCAAGCCTCAGATCTCAAATCTCAGATCTCACATCTCAAATCTCAGGTCTCAAATCTCAGATCTCAAATCTCAGATCTCAGATCTCAAATCTCAAATCTCAAATCTCAGATCTCGAGTTTCGGTGGAAAGTCACTTTCGCGGATGGCACTGGACACACTGGAACATTGAGATGTCGCCCAGATTTATCGGATGTTTAAATGGCTGATCGCCCTTGTGGCAGTAGTCGCACTTGTGATTTTCGAGCGCGCCCAAATCCACCGGATGCTGAAAGGGCCCAGTCTTCACGGATGTAGCCGGACTTAACGAGTCGTAGATAACCGTGTGACAAACGGTGCAATTGTTGGTGATGACTTTTCCCGTGTTGCTGACATGTTCGCCGTCGTGACAACGAAAGCAGCCCGCGAAATAAAGGTGCCCAATGTTGTTCGGATGCGTTTGCCAGTCAGTCTTCATCTCCGGGAAAAAGTAGGTTTGAAAGATGCGCTGAACTTCCCCCACAGCGCCTTTTATTAAGTCCTGCTTTTGAGAGTAAACGTCCGGATAGTAACTGCGATAAAAGTCATGCAAGCCGGTATCGATCTGCTTAACCGCTTCATCGGTTGTTTGGTAATGCCTGCTGAGAAGTTCCACGGCCTCGCGTTTTAAATAGGGCAGAGAGGGATCGAGTCTTCCGGCAACGAAAGCTTGATCGACTGCAACATCGGGCGGCAGATAAACGTGCGCCGGCCGATTGTGACAGTCGACGCAATCCATTTTGCGCCGGTTGCCGTTGGCGATTTGTTCTGCACTGAGCGGGCGGTTGCGGTCGTAGTATTCAGTAACGTTGCCTTGCCGATCCTTTATTCGCACCCAGGGAATAACCTGGCGATGATCATCCGTCGAGACGTAAGTGATCTCGTTAGCGATGTTCATATGCCAGTGAATGCCGGTGACAAGTCCGGTTGCGGGACTGCCACCACCGACATTGATCAGCATGCGTCGCTGGCGCAGCGTGTTTTGCTCGTCATATGCGTAGTGATTGAACACCTTCATTTGCGCGCCGAAAAATTTCTCGGGCCAGTGACACTGTTCACAGGTTTCCTGCGCCGGCCGCAGGTTGTGCACCGGCGTGGTGATCGGCCGCGGAAACTTGTTGAAAGTCACCGAGTACAACTGGTAAGCGCCCGAAAGCTTCGAACGAACGTACCAGCCGGCGCCGGGACCGACATGACAACCAACACAACCGACGCGCGCGTGCGCGCCCGCCTGATAGGCAGTGCGCTCGGGTTTCATCACATGGCAAGTCTGGCCACAGAAATTTACCGACTCGGTGTATTCGTAAGCGCGATAGCTGCCGAAGGCGCTGGCGGAAACGAATAGAAAAGTCACTAACAGAAAGACAAAGACCGCCCGCCGAGAGCGCGCATCGTTCAAATCCAAACGTGGATAGGCGGCGATTTCGCCCGGCGCGATTTTGTGGCGCCGGCGCCGTTCGTACAACGCGCCGACGATCACTACCACAATTCCGAACATCAGGACCGAGGGAAAAATTATGTAGGTAAGAATGCCGAGGTAGGGATTGTCTCCGCTGGAAGTAATTTCAATCAGGAACAGAAGCAGCACGCTGAAAAAGCTGGCGATAACAATTGCCGCTCCGACTAGACTAATGTAATTGCGAAATACCGTTGGAGTTTTGAGCGCTCTTTTTTCGTCCGTCATGACTGGCTGTTTCGACTTGCTTCCGTTGCGCCGGTGTTCGTCGAAGACTCGCTATCCGGAGCGGTGTCAGTTTGTTTGAGCCGATCATAATCCAATTCATGCTCTTCTTTGTAATTTTCTTCGGAAACCCTCCCGTCAATAAATGCAAAATTTACCGGATATACGTCCGGATCAAAGATGACGTGATAAAAGTGCCAGACAATGATCGCCAGAGTCGCCAGCACTGCTTCGTAGAAATGAATTGCCAGCGCGATCTCGATCCACCAGCGCGCGAGAAAACCGAATACGCCAATCTTGAACCAAATCATCAAACCAGTCAGGCCCATGATCAGAGTGCCCCAGATGACCGCCCAGTATTCCCCTTTTTCTGCATAGCCAAAGCGCGCGATTTTTGGTTTCTTAGCCGACGTCCCAAGGTAATAGGCAAAGTTGCCAATTAGATCGCGAACGTCCTTCAGGCGCGGCAGCATGTCCCTGAGCCATTGTCGTCCTTCTCTCGACCACGCCAGATAACCGAGGTGATAGATGCCGACGACGAGCATGACGACCGCCGCTGCCCGATGCATCAGCCGGCGCAGATGCTCGTTTGATCCGAGCAGCCACGCGAGCAGGGAATCGGGATACTGCAAGGCAAATCCGCTCAAAACCAGCACGATAAAACTAGTCAGCAAAAACCAATGCTGGACCCGTTGATTAAATGTAAGACGCACGATCGATCTTAGCTGCCGTCGCCGCGCGGCAAGCTTTTTGCGCCAGACCAGCAGATTGTGAAGCAGCATGCCGCCAATGGTCAGAATGATAAGCGGCAGATAAATCCAACGGACGATGCGCGTGCCACGCGCTGCGATGTCGCTGCTTTGAACATTGGAAACAAGTTCCGAGGTAAGATGAATTTTTCCCTTCGTGAAATTTGCGGTAGCGCCGATGTGACATTGCCCACAAGTCTTTTGCAGATTTGCGGCATTGATCATCGAGCGTGAATCGGATGAAGGCAGAATGTTATGTACACCGTGGCAGCTCGCGCAGTTCGCGACTACCTTTGATCCTAACTGCGAAGCTAAACCGTGGTAACTGTCTTTGTAGCTGGTAACACGACCGCCGGCGACGCCGAACTCCTGAGTTAGCGTGACTCCCTCATGACACTTTGCACAGCTCTCAGTCGCGATCGCGGTCGAAGCCAGTTTCGAATTCTCATCGACCGGCTGCGCAATGTTGTGAATGCCATGGCAGTCGGTACATACCGGCGCGCGCGAAACACCACGCGCGACTGCCTGGCCATGGACGCTGGCAACAAATTCGCCGGCTTCGGCCGTATGGCACTTGCCGCACGTGTTTGGAATATTGACCTTTGCAATCGAGGACTGCTGGTTGGCGGCCGGCTCAATGTCGTGGCTGTTGTGACAGTCGGTGCACACGGCGGCGCTCATGTTGCCACGCGCGATGGCTTTGGCATGCACACTCTCGCGATAGGACAGAAACACCTGGTTACTGATGCCGCTGCCCTGCATGACTGACTTATCGCCATGGCAGCGCCCGCAGGTTTCCGCAATGTTGCCGCGATTGATCGTCGAGTGCGTGTCGCTCGCCGGCAGAATGGTCGTCATGTCTCCGTTCTTCGTATGACAATCGAGGCAGGCGGCGGCCTTGGCGCCGTTTTGTTTTGCCTGCGCGTGAAAGCTCTGGTCGTAAGCTTTATGTGGCTCGTTATGAAAAAGAGAACCGGCGAGGTAAGGGAGTTGTTTGCCTGGACCATGACAGCCCTGACAATCCAGATCTAGTTTCTGAGGCCGAGACGCGTTTGCCTTGCTGCCGCCGATAACCGCACCTTCATTCGGTTTTACCGGCATCGGTAAAGTCGTCTGGTTTTGCGCGACGGCAGGAGGCGAAGGGACGAAACGGAACGTAATAGCCATCGAGATAATGAACATCGCGATAGCAATTCCGAAAGTTCGTCTCACAACCCGGGCCTCAACCGTTCGGCGATATGAAAATTTCCGGCTTCATTAGAAGTGCGAGAGCGGTTTTCCAATTCTTCGCCGCAATGTCGTGGTACTCCTTAGAAATTAAATGCGCTGTCACCGATGCTTGCCGTCTGATCTGAACAATCGAAAGCCTGCGGCCTTCCCGAAAGTTTTCGAGCTGGCCGCAGACGACCCGTGCCCAGTCGCAGGGGAAAACTGGGACGAGTATCGAAGCTTGGGGAGACGCTACTGCTTCAATGACTTCATGTGCGCGACAAGCGCTTTTGCCTGATCGGCGGTAATGCCTTTTTCTCCGAACGCCGGCATGTTAGGCGGTTTCTCCATCGTCTTGCCCTTCAACACAACCTCGATCAATGCGTCGTCGGCTTTGGTGGAATCGAATTTCTTTTCTGCCGCTGCGCCGTGGCACATCTTGCACTTGGTGTTGTAGAGCGTCGCGTTTTCATCCTCAGTCGCGCGCGCTGGTGTTGAAACGAAAAGGAAACCCGCAGCGATGGTTAAGGCGGCGGTCACAAACATCAATTTGATCCAGCGAACCATTATCATTGCCTCCCGCGAAATTTACTGCTGCCCCTCGGCTGCAGAGGCGTTTGGCAACGACCGTGCCGCGATGGTTTGCTGAGATTTATTGATCCTTTGTTGGACGATTGCGGATTTTTGCGTGACCGGGGAGCAAGTCTCGTAAAAGTTCCCCAGTAGGCGAGGCGCGCGTGAGCGACTTTGCTGCGAAAGCACGCCGGCAGAGAGCCCAAGCTTGAACCAACACGAAGTCGGAACCGGGAGCGTAGCGACCGGGGTGCGCAGTTTTCAAACCACCGTTTTCTTATGGCATGCGACGCACTTTTTCGAAGTCGGCGGCGCCGGATCGAGAGTCGGCCGCGCCTTGACCGCTTCGTCATGACAGCTACCGCACTTGCGGTGAAACGCCTGTTGATTATTCAGCACAGTGACTTCAGGCGCGCCTTCGAATTTCACTGATGGAATCTCTGGCAACAGCTTCGGCTTTTGGTCTGTGCGGGCATGGCAGTCGGTACACGCATTGACGACGAGCGTCGTATCTTTCTCAAACAACTCGGCGGTTAGCGTGGTGGTGCGATCGGCGGGCCAGACGGTCTTGTGCGGTGGATGCTTCAAGGCTTCAGCTGCGGGCTGTGCGGTGTGATGGCATTCGACGCATTCGATCACTTTGGTGCCGTCGGGACTCCGCTTTTCCGTCGCGTGTTTGAGATGGTTGAAAGTGATCGTGCCGAGCTTTGCTTCCTTGCCCAACACGATGGTATCGGGAATCTTTCTCGTTTCCTGAGCTGCCGATGGCGGCGTCGAGCTCGTCACCACGAGAGCCAGAGAAATCAGAAGCATTGCCGAAATGACTATGACTTTCATCATGACCTCCTATTGTGAAGGGGCACCGGCGTGCCTTAACCAATTAGCTTAATCACGTTTTATTCTGTGCGTCCTCCGTGACTTCTGTGACTTTGTGGTGAGTTTTACTAGAAAAATTCTTTACCACAAAGGCAGAGAGTCCACAGACGTTGCACAGAGGAATTCAAATCAGAGAGACCAGTGTCCCTTAACGAAAACAACTTGCGGTGCGTTCAAAACCGCCAAGCCGCACCGGTATGGCAGCGCTTACAAACGCTAAAGTCGTCGCCACCAAAAGCGCGCTTGCCGTTGTGACACGTCATGCAACTTTCGCCTCGACCGGTCGCGTGATGGTTCAACGGTTCCGGTCTCGTCACCTGAAGTCGTTGCGGCTGGCCGGCCCGCACCTGATGACATTCGTTGCAACTTAGCTTGTCGTGCTTCGAATGTTTAAACCCTACGCGAAACGCTTGCATCATTTCGCCTGTCCGCGAATAGCCACCCAACTGGTGACAGGTGCCGCACGACGAAATGTCGCGTCCACCGGATTGCGCGCGTGGCGTGTGGCAGCGATAGCAGGTGTTGTGCGCATTGAAACCGGCCGGAATAGACATCGCAACACCGTTGCGGGAATTCCGGTGACAGGTGATGCACGAGACGTTTCCCATGTTCAGGTGGCGCGCATGATCAAAATTCATGCGAAAGCTGCGCAGTCGCGGAAACGGCTTCAGATCTTTTGAGCCGGCACTGGTATGGCAGATAGTGCAGATTGGACTGTCGGCGGAAGCGAATTGCTGCGCGTGACAACCGGCGCAGGGAAGATGCTGCGACGAGCCCGGCCGTTTGGGAACAGCCGCATTCGAGTCGCGACGGTGGCAAAGCAAACAAGGCAAACGCGAATGGTTACGGCTGTTGTGCTGAAACTTTGAATAGTCGAGCCCCTCGGGAAATTGCATTTGCTCCTGCGGAGTCTGATTCGGTTCCCCCGGCACGAAAGATGTTGATGCTAACGAGGCCCTGGATACGATCAAGCCTGCCGTTAGCAGCAAACCACAGATGACGAGCAGCAAAAAATGACTCTTGTTAGTCGGTTTACGAACACCTCTCCAAAACGCTCGCAGCAGTTTGTTTGCACGCGGAATGTTTTGCGATAAGCGAGACATCAACCAGCCTTCTACTTCGGTTTTGCGATCGCGAATGGGTGACTCTCCGGCGTAGCTTCCTTTCCAAATGTCACATGACACTTGGTGCAGACAAAATTCGCATCTTTTTTCTTTGAATCGATTTCGAAATTCAAAACGCCGCCGTCGTTGGTGGTCGGCGTGATGTGACAACCCTCTCCGCCGCCACAGGATTTTACGGCGACCCTCATCGTGTGCGGGTCAACGGTGCTGAAAGTCGGATTATCGACGTGGTGACAATCCAGACAGTTGAGATCCGGATGCTCGCCGCCTTCGTGGCGGAATGCCCCTGAAGACATCCGGCGGCTCCAACGCGCCAGCATGAATTGATCGGCGCCCATCGTGGTAGCAAGCTGAGAATCAAAATCAACTTTCGCCGGGCGCGCTGGCGCCAGCTTGTGGCAAACCTCGCAATTCTTTGGCTCAGGCGCGATGCCGGAATCTGAATTGTGACAAGTGAAACAGATGGCGTGACTGTTCGGGATCGTTTTGAACGTGCCCTTCTTTAGCCAGAAATTATCGCCGAGATTTTTCGGCGGCTTTGTCAGGTACTCCTCGCTGGAGTTGCCTTGCGGCTGATACGTCTCATGACAAACCGGACAACTCTTTGGCGGCGCGGGCTTCTTTTCCTGGAACGCTGCATTGATAAACGAGCCCAGTTGGCGTTCGCTCGGCGCGTTCCAACCCACGACGTCAATGTGTTTGTCGTGCGGGAACCCGACTGCAAATTCGGAAACGAAATCCCGTCGCTTCAATTTTGGATCAGTCAGATCACCAAGACTCGGAAACAACCAACGTGCAGTGTCACGCGGGCTGACCGCGATGTGGCAGTTCGAGCAGATCGCCGGCGCCGGCCGTTCACGCGCAAAGAATTGCGTGCGATGGCACTCAAGACAGCTCGAGTGCTCAGGAAAGTCGGCGACGTCGGCAAATGCAGCGTCACCTTTGCGCACGACGTTCCAGTTCTTCGACGGGACTTTGTGGCACGAACTACAAGCGAGCTTCTGATTCACAACGTGCGTCGTGTGCGAAAAACCGGCGTAATTGATCTTTGGCTTGGGCGACGTTTTGGGTTTTTGCGTGCGCGCGCGCGGGCGACGTTGCGGCGCTGCCTGGCAATCATAATTATTGAAAGCAGCATGAAGGCAGAGCACGAGACAGAGAAGCGCGAGGCAAAAAACGCACGTGCCGATAACTCGTTTGCTGAAACTCGCTTTCTGCATTTTCGTAGCTAACCCGGACTTGTTTGTTGTTGACGTCGTTCGATTTGGCGAATCTTAAGATAGACCAGCAGCGCCAGAAACAGGATGAAAACGAGCGAGATTGCCAGGCCTTTGCGCCTGTAACTCAGCTCAGCCAACGCGCCGGTCCCCGCTTGATAGCCTTTGTCGGCTGATTCCAGTCCGGGTCCGATAACTTTATCGACTTCGGCAGCAGACGATGAATGGATTAGCACGCGGGCATGAGTCAACGCATCGGTGGCGCCGTTCAATTCGAACTTGGGCTTGCTGACCTCCATGCCTTTGCGTTCCGCAAGATTCAAGATCGCTTTGGACTTGTCGATGCTGGCAATCAGTTCGTCGATACGCGAACGCATTGCATGAGCGGCAACAAAACCTTTATCGCCGTTCGAATGGCAGTTGATGCACAACGCGCCCTGTTCTGTTCCGATCATTTGATCGCCCGGTTTTGCTATTGCGTGGTTCCCGTGACAAGTGATGCATTCGCCGAGTTGTCTTTGGTCGAAAGCTGTTTTGTGCGGGCTGGTCTGGAACAGTTCCGCCTGTCGCGCGTGACATTGGCCACAGACGTTCGCGACGGAAGCAATTCCCGGCGGCGTGGCGCCGTGATTTCCGTGACAGTCATTGCAGGTCGGCGCGGACAGGTCTTGTTTATCGAGTAGCGCATGCGCGTGGACACTCGTGCGGTACTTATCATATTGATCCGTCGGAATGCCGAACGCGGCCATGTAGTCCGGACTTGCGTGACATTTGGCACAAGTACTGGCGACGTTCAAAGGATACACAGACGAGAGCGGATCAGTGGGCGACCGTATGCCATGCACGCTGTGACAACTGATACACGTGGCCACTCGGGTGTCGCCTTTCTCTTTCAATAGCCTGCCATGCACACTGGTGTAGTACTCGCGTTCCTGATCGACGCGCAAACTTGGATTAAATCGCTTCATCAAGTTTGCATCGCTGTGACACTTGCCACAGTACGCAGGGATATCGAGCGTCTTCGGCTTCCCTAAGTAACCCTTGCTGGGGTCTTTCGCTGCTTCTTTCGTGTCCGCGTTAGGATCGCCGCCATGACAATCGTTGCAGGACAGGCCGCGCGATTTGTGAATATCGTTATCGAAAAGTTTCGCCGGCGCGCTGAGCCGCGGATCTTCCAGCTTTATGTGGCACTCGATGCACGAGCTTTTCCGTTGCGCAGATGCAGAAATGAAAATGACGAACGTCAATAGAAAACAGCCGATCGGGATCGCATATGGCCTCAGCGAACAACTGTTTGTCGGTTGCATCATCATGTTAGATACCCGACAACCGTCATCACTACAATAAAGAGGAGTGCTGTGACGCCCAGGACGTTGAAAATCAAATGCCGCCGGCGGTTGGATGAATCACGATCGATAAAAGGCACGACAAACAACAGGCCAGCAATCAGGTTGAACGCCATGATGCCCAAAACTTCGCCATCCATCCCCAGGATTTTCGCCGGCAACCACTTCAACGTCTGAAACATGAAGAGGAAATACCATTCAGGTTTAATTCCCGCCGGCGCGGGCGCAAACGGATCAGCCTTTTCGCCTAGTTCCCAGGG
>DATENN010000408.1:0-12273 GCA_035275045.1 Pyrinomonadaceae bacterium | reverse complement strand
ATGGTCGGGCTATTGATTGCTCAGAACAAAGTAACCGAGGCGTTTCATTACGCGGAGATGGCCAAAGGCCGCATGCTGCTCGACGTGTTGCGCCACGGCCGGTCAGACATCTCCAAAACGATGACCGCTGAAGAGCGTGATCACGAAAAGGAGTTGAATGCCACAATAACGGCGCTCAGCTCTCAACAGCGCAAAGAGATTTCGCTGCGCCAGCCGGATAAATCACGGCTCGCCTTGCTGGATACGCAATTGCAGAAAGCGCGGCTTGAATACGAAGCATACGAAACGCGCATCTATGCCGCACATCCAGATTTAAGGGCGGGGCAAGGCGGGTCTGAACCTTTGTCTTTGAACGAGGCAGGAGCGCTGATAAACGATTCGCAAACCGCGCTGTTGGAATACGTGGTTACACAGAATCGGACCTACCTCTTTGTTCTCACAAAACCGAACAGCACAGATCCAGTGAAGTTGAAGGTCTATTCGATAGCAGTTAGCGCTCGCGAGCTGACCACCCGAGTTGCTGACTTTCGCCAAAGACTGGCCGGCAACTCAGCTGATTTTAAAGAACCGGCGAGGAGCTTGTATGACCTCTTACTGCAACCGGCGCGGGACGAGTTAGAGGGTAAGACCGCTATTTGCATCGTCCCCGCCGAAGTACTCTGGGAATTGCCGTTTCAGGCTTTGCTTTCGAAATCCGACAAGTATGTGCTCGAGGATCATGCGCTGTCTTATGCTCCTTCCCTCAGCGTCTTGAGCGAAATGAAGAGGAAGCCCCTGGTTCGCCGCCGGGCACCCGACGATTCAGCCTTTGGTGATTTCTTGACGAAGATCAGCGCTACAACGACTCCGACTTTACCTCGCCTGTTGGCAATGGGAAATCCATCATTAAGCAGCAGGTTAGTGTCGCAAGTGAGATCTGCTCCGCGAGATGCCTCTGTGAATTCGCTACCGCACGCTGAGGAGGAAGTGAAAGCACTGCGCGATATTTACGGCGCACAAGAGAGTACGATCCTGATTGGTACTGCGGCGCGCGAAGAAACTTTCAAGGCCACGGCTTCGAAGTACCCCGTACTCCACTTTGCCGCGCACGGGGTTCTCGACGATGTTAATCCGCTCTACTCGCGTCTTTTGTTGGCCACTGACACTGATAGCGAGGATGGGTTTTTGGAAGCAAGAGAAATCATGAAGTTGGATCTTCACGCCGACCTGGCAGTTTTTTCAGCATGCCAGACAGCGCGTGGGCAGGTCGGTTCGGGTGAAGGATTGATCGGAATGTCCTGGGCTTTATTCATCGCCGGCACTTCCACTACCGTAGCGAGCCAGTGGAAGGTCGACTCTGCCAGCACGGCTCGCTTGATGATCGATTTTCACCGCAACCTTGAGTCCGAAAGGGGACCCTCGCACGCCAGCCCTGCCGAAGCTCTACGGAGGGCTGCAATCAAACTGATGGCCGACCCCAAATATCGCCATCCGTTCTTCTGGTCGGGATTCGTGGTCGTGGGAAACGGGATCTAATGTCATTATTACTTGGCTCTTCGAGACGAGTTTGTGAAAGTTGTCTCCCTTCTCCCATTGGGAGAAGGGCTGGGGATGAGGGCCTAGCGCGGTCCATCGATCATTCAATCAGCGAGAGATGAATTCGCAGAAAGCGAATTCATCTCTCGCATATTCCATAAATGGTCTGGCGACGCTGCTAGGCCCTCACCCAAACCCTCTCCCAAAGGGAGAGGGCTTTAGATACTTACGGAGTCAAGTATGTCATCGCCGAATTAACGCTTGCGCCACTCTTGGACAGTTCGCAATAGTCTCGTGGCCACCGGGGAACTCGGATTCTCTCTGGCAAGTATTTGCAGTTGACCCTCGGCCTCAGCCAACAATCCAAAACGCGCGTAGGTTAGACCCAAAGCGAGATGCGAGATGGGACTTTGCTTTTTCACGTTCGTTAACTCGCGCAGCTTCTCGGCTTCCAATATCCTGAATTGCGCTCGGGGTGCGGGAGCAACCGGCGACCTCACTTCTTGCCCGTTTCTAACTGCCACAACTTCCCATGAATAGATCATCCCGCGGCGCAGTGAAGGTGGGGTCCATCGCGTGACTGTAATTGGTGTGCTGCGCGTTACCAGATTAAAGTCTGCATCAAAAACAGAAACTGTGTAGCTGGTTGCTCCCGCCAGGGCTTGCCAGCGCAGGTTCGGACGATCGGTCTCGATCACTGTCCCGGAAGGACCAAGCAATCCAAACGTGTTTTCTCGGGCAGTGGGATCCATGAGTGTGATCGGAGGTGCAGTCAACTTCTCCAGCACTTCCGGCTTTGACGACGCTTTAGTCGTAAGCGCGCTGAGCACGAGCGAGCGACTCGCTTCAGGAAGTTCCTCCAGCCCGATTAGTTTGCCGCTGTTATCCAACTGAATCTTGCGGCCGTTGTCTTCCAGGCTTGTAACGACCGCGAGCTGATCAGTGGTTGGGTCTTTCGCTGGTGGAATCTGCGTGGGCGTTGGCAAACCGCCTCCGGACGTGTTCGAAGAAGTTTGGCTGCTTGTCTGTTGAGCAGTTTGACCGCTGCCGCGCCCAGGCCAACGCTGCCACACAACAAAAGCCAAAACCACGCAAGCAAGAACTAACACCGCGGCTACGGCGCGGGCCGGCGTAAACTGAAAAGCCGCATTCCATGCCGGCGAGAATTGTGGCGCCGAGATTTCAGCTTGCCTCGTCGAAGACAATGCGTGCTCGACCACCGGGTTTGCGACGAGCGATTGCGCCGCCTCGCTGCATTGATCGCAGATGTCGAAGTGACTCTCAAAAATCACTCTATCGGCCTCGTCGATAGACCCGTTCGTGTATCGACTCATCTCTACATTCGACAGATGAAAAGGCTCTTCCGCACTGTCGGGCAGCAAAGCTTCAGTTAACTCGCTGTAGAGCAGCGCTGCATCATCGGAAGGCAGAATTCGACGCAGGCACGATTGGCATTCAGCCACGTGCGCGTCAATTCTTTCCCGCTCAGTTGGATCTATGGTCCGCTCGCGGAAAAGACTAACCTCGGTTTCGCTAAGATGATCGATCATTCGTCCGTTTTCTTGCGCTGCTGTTTATCTAAACCGTACTTCTCCTCTAATTCTTACCAGTCGCGTCTCCGGATTTCTCACTTCTCTTCGAGCTTTCTCATTCTTCGCGCCAGCCGTTCTCGAGCCGTTTTGCGCAGGTTAATGACTTGCTGCCGAGTTATGCCAAGCATTTGAGCAATACGGAGATCATCAAGCGGCAACTCGCTCCATAACTTCTCAAAGTCTTCGTAAGGTATTTCCAGTAGTCGGGCGAGCTCCTCTTTGGAAGCAACACCCAGGAAAGGAAGAAACGAAATCACGCCTCCGTCCCTCGAATCTCTGAGGTTAAGCAACAGAGCAGCACGCTGGAGAACAGGTAGTTGGCACACCTCGGACCAAACCTGCTCAAAGAACAAACGCTGCTCCAGGGCTAAATCAATTCTGGGTTCTGAACTGGAGAATTGGTGATCGATCTCCGAGGAACCGGTATCGATGGATTCAGTCGGTGGATCGTGGATGTGCCACGTTTCAGCGGCGAGTTTTACCACTTCATCGAAATCTATTGGCTTACCGGAGCGCTCAAACAAGGCAACCAGGAACTCATCCGACTTTATCTGGGCATTACTTAGTTTCCCGTTCGCTTTGTCGGAACCGCCTGCGGTAGCGGGCGGGCTAGGAGCCATGGGTCCGCCCGCTACCCCAGGCGGTTCTGACAGGCGTCCGCCGAACCCTGCATACCATCGTTTATCTTCAGCCTGCCAGAGAGCGAATCGCGGGTTCTGTCTCAGGCGCCGGCGTAGTAAGGTTTTTAACCTCCACCGCTGCGGATGTTTTTCGCGAAAATAGTCAGCACATGCGGAGTAGGTTTTGATTGCGACAAAGTCCGGGAAACTTACGATTGCCGCTTTGTTGGGATTCTGTCTGAGAGCTCGCAATGTTGAGACGAGCGTGGCCCGCAGATCGCCGGCTATCTCCAGCGCGTCCTGATTTTGCTGAGTGCCGCGTCCATTGAGTGATACTCGCAGCTTGCTTCTAAGTATTCTCTTGATAATTGGCTCGGCGATTTCATCGATGATCGCTCGCAGCAATTCATCTGAGATCGATTCCGACTTAGCAGTCAGGAAAGGAACCAGGATGGAATCTGAGCTGTCGTCGTTGGGGCCGTGCTGCATAAGAATGGCACGCGGGGCGCAGCAGATCTTTAGACGGATCAGAAGTTAAAGTCAAAGAGGTGGTGTTGAGAATGATCTTCGTCAACACAACACAGATCGACTGTTTTCCGTGCTCTGGTTGACGTACGAGGACGCCGTAACTCGGCTCGCCTATATGAGGATCGCTGCCCAACTTCAGCTTCAAAATCCATACACACTGCTGACGTTATTAGACTTGCGGAGGTGGTGCCGAAGGGGGGACTCGAACCCCCACGAGTTACCTCACACGCCCCTCAAACGTGCGCGTCTACCAGTTCCGCCACTTCGGCTCGTTGGGAAGGTTGTCAAAATCCGACTGTCAGTGGTCAGTGGTTAGTGGTCAGTTGCACGTCTGACCGTCATTCAGTTTTACAACTGACAACTGACGACTGACTCCGCCCCAGTTTACTTCGTCGGCTGTGGCGACGCGGTGATCACGGTCGAAAACGGTGTCGGGGTCGGCACAGCAGTCGTCGGCGTCGGCGTCGCTTGTGGCAAGTCAGTCACGCCGGACTGCAGCACCGAGCTGGTGCCGCTGATGGCCGGCAGTGACAAGATCAAAGCGATCAGCATGAACGCGGCGGCCGCGCCGATGGTCACCTTTGCCAACAGAGTTTGCGTACCGCGCGGTCCGAACGCCGTGCTGGAAACTGAGCTGCTAAAGAGCGCACCCGCGTCGGCCTTGCCCGGCTGCAGCAGTATGACCAGAATCAAAACCACGCAGGCCAGAATGAATAATCCGTAAAAAGCGTAAGCTAACATAATCAGTCAATCGTAAATGGTAAATCGTAAATAGTTGTGAATCGACAGACCGTCCATTTACGATTCACGATTTACTATTTACTACTTGTTGTAATTAACAATCTCAGCGAAACTCTCGGCTTTCAAACTTGCGCCGCCGACCAGCGCACCGTCAATGTCCGCCTGCTTCATCAGACCCGCGATGTTGTCCGGCTTCACTGAGCCTCCGTAAAGGATTCTCAAAGCATCCGCCGCACCTGGAGAGTGCCTTTCCGCGAAAACGCGCCGGATAAACGCGTGCATTTCCTGCGCTTGCTCCGGCGTCGCGGTGCGTCCAGTGCCAATGGCCCAGACAGGTTCGTAAGCAACGATGATACGGTCGAGGTCTGAGGCTGTCAACCCGCTGAGTCCGCCCACTAATTGCTCGCTCACAACACTTTGCGCCTTTCCCGCGTCACGTTGCTCGAGCGTTTCGCCCACGCACATGATCACCGTCAGGCCGGCCGCGATACCGGCCTGCACTTTCTTGCTGACGATTGAGTCAATTTCGAGAAAGTACTGCCGCCGTTCCGAGTGACCGACGATCACATGCGAGCAGCCGGCGTTACGCAACATGAAACAGGCGACTTCTCCGGTGAAAGCGCCTTCGCTTTGCTCGGTCGCGCAGTCCTGCGCCGACACGTGAACGTTGGATCCCTCAAGCCGATCAGCGACGGATTTCAAAGCAGTGAAGACGGGCGCGATCACCACTTCGCAATGGTTCGCGTTAGCGACTAAAGGTTTTAATGCGACCGCGGTGGCGACTGAGTCGCCTACGGTCTTGTACATTTTCCAGTTGCCGGCGATTACGGGTTTTCTCATAAGCTTCAATAGATTTCGTTAGCTTGCTTGTGCAATCTTGCGCGCTGCGGTTGTCTTATCAACGAACAACAGGACATCGAAGGCTTTCAAAATATTTGTTTCCCAAAAGTATTGAGCCGCGGCCTCTTCAGAGTAAAGCGCGCCGATACTTCTCGTCTTATGCGGCAGGGCAAGCCACGTTGCCACCGGGCCGCTCTTCGGAGCCGTTCGCAGGTCGAGCGCAAAAAGCGGAATACTCGTGGCCGCCAGCGTTGCATCGAGACTATCTGCCGGAGCCGGCGTCACAGTGAAATCGCGCAAGCCCTTGCCTCGTTCCACCGCCTGGAATGATCCCTGGTTGAAAGCAAATCCGAACACCACCATGCTGTCGCCAAACATTTTCCGCAACGACACGCCCATTGGCTCGTAGGCGCCGACAGCCGAAGTAGACACGTGACCGTTGTGGGCCCACAACACAATTTTCGCGTTAGGGTTGTTGTCCAGAATCCACTTGATATTTGCAGCCATACTTTGATCGCGTGACACGATGTTCGCTCGCATTTGCATGCATTGAAGTACGACGCGCGCGTTCTGGATAACCCATTCCACGTCTCGCGCCGCGATTCCCTTCTTCACATATGCTTCGCGCGATTCTTCCAGGTGTCGAATAACGTCCTGCCATGACGCCGCGACTACTTTGGGATCTACTGCTTCCGCAGCACCCGCCGGCGAACCCGCAAACTTCATGCGCAAGCTCTGCTTTCCTGAATGGAAGACATCCGAAACAAACTGGACTTGATAGCCATTGCCGCCCGTGTACATCTTTGGCGCGGTCCCCTCAAAGTCGGGATCCATCTGACTCAACTCTGCGAAAGGCACGTTGTCGACTTCCACGCTCAAACCATCGAACCACGCGCTTCCGTCACCAGTATGGATTGCGCCAAAGTTAATATTCTTTGCGTCGGCGGCCACCGGAAGTTCGATCTCATAACGCTTCCAATCAGTAGTGCCCTTGACGCCACGGTCCTGCATGTTGTCGAAGGCGAGCACTCCCGACGCGCCATCGATACGCCACCACAGTCCAGCAAAGCCCCGCGTAATGTTTTCAGACTTGATATAACCGCTGTAGCGAATACGCTTTCCCGTGGCCGCTGAAACCGGAAAAGTTCCTGTCGCCACGCCGAAGCCCGGGCCTGCGGCTCGGGGCGGCGCCTTGGCCAAGTCCGTGGCTTTGTGAAGCGTGGCCGCGTAATCGCTGTCGTTCTTGTCGACAAATTCGCGAACAATCTCGGCAGCAACGTCGGGCGTTTGCATATCGAACCCGGTGAATTGCACGCGGCCCTTGCCTGACTTGTTGAACTCGCGCATCCACAACACCATGTCCAGGACTTCCTGCGTGTTCCAGGTCCAGAAATACATACCCTTAATCAGCTTCGCCGGATCGCCCTGGCCATTGAGAACAAAATCGTTGAGACGATACGCCTCAGGCATGTTTGCTTCGATGGAAAAGATTGTGAAACCCATTTCGCTGGCGAGGAATTCGAGCATGCGATGCTTCAATTGAAAGAATTCGCGGGTACCGTGCGTTGCTTCCCCCAACGAAACGATACGCGCATTGCCGACAATCTTTTTCAGCGGTCGCATGTCCGCGAAACCGTGACTGGCTTCGGGAGTCTGCAAACGAACGGCGTGGCTGCGAATCCACTGGACTTCCGGCTGCTCTGCACCGGCCTGCGGTGTGGCGGAAGAGTCACTTCGGTATCCGCTAATTAATAACAGCAGAATGAACAGTGAGGGTGCGAAGATGCGCTGCTTTGTCACTTGTTACCTCTCCTCGCGACATCTTCACTGCGGCCGCTTTTTGTACTTCTCAATGAGCTGTTCCATGCCGTCGGTTGAGCTGTTGTGGCGGTACTTATAGTAAGGCGTCAGCCGCTCGCGTAAAGCCGCGTTGGCCTGCGCGAATTCGGGCTTGCCATCGGTAAAAGCGATAGCTTGAGCGGCTGACTCGATCACTCGATCGAGCGCCGCCTCGGCCTTCTGCTTGGCGGCTTGGTATTCGGCTGACGGAGTGGTCGTGACCGCCTTGGCAGCGCGCTCGTAAACGTCGTTATGAAGATCGGTCAGAAGAAGGTAAATGGCGCCGTCGATCGTGCCGTGCTCGATAGCCTTCTCAAAGAATGGGATCGCCGCTGCGGTCTCGCCCGCCTTGAATGCGAGGATGCCCATCTCGCGATAGAGCGACACCAGCGCCTGCTTCTTGTATTCAGGCCACTTGGCAGCTTCGAACCACGATGGCATCCGGTCCGCTTCGACGAGCGCAATTGCTTTGGCGCCGTATTCGCGACCCTGCGTGATGAAGGTGTTGTTCCCCTTAATCGCTTCTCCTGAAGCCATGATTGTCAGGTTCTGCAGCACCGCGATGTCGTCAGGATTCTTAGCCAGCCATTCGGCGCCGAGACGCATCGCATCCTGCGTCTGACCGGTGTTCATATACGCGGTCAAAAGCGCCAGTGTCACTAGCGACGCCTCGTCGGGTTGATTAAAAATCCCCAGGAAGGTTTGCGCGAGTTTGCCTTTGGCTGACGCGTCGGTCGTCTGCGCGATTACTTGCGCGATAGATTCAGCGATTTGGCGGCGTAAGGCGCTCTGCGGGTATTTCTTGACGAAGTTTGCGGCGGCGTCGAGCTTAGCCTGAGCTCCAGCGGCTTTCTCGATCTTCTGTGCGGCGTCGCGTTCGCCACCCGAAACTTTCGGGTTGTCCGTCTGCGCGGTAGCAGCGATTGCGAGCACGCATGCAAGTGCAAGAGATGAAAGAATTCTCAACATCTTAACTTCCGTCCTCATTTCAGCAACAGTTCCTAACCCACCAGAAATCACACTCACGGCTCCATGAGAACTTTTGGAGTGCGCCGGCACAGCGAAGCGACGACGGCGCTTTCGTTTTGAGCAGTGAAAATAACTGGTGTCATTCTATTCGAGAATCCAAATTACTTGTCATTCAAGGCCGCCACACCCGGCAATTCTTCTCCCGCCAAGAACTCCAGCGTCGCGCCGCCTCCGGTCGAGATGTGAGTGATGCGATCGGCGACGCCTGCTTTGGTCACTGCGGCAACCGAATCCCCGCCGCCGACAATCACGGTGGCACCGCGATCGGCAGCATCAGCCACCGCGCGCGCAATTCCAATCGTGCCTTGATCGAAAGGCGGCTCTTCAAAGACCCCCATCGGGCCATTCCAGATGATCGTCTTGGCGTCGTTCAAAGCCGCCGCAAAATGCCCCACAGTTTCGACGCCGATGTCCATGCCCGCATGCCCGGCGTTGGTAAATTCAATCGGAATCGTCTTCGCCAGGATCTCAGTTCCCTTCACCGGTTCGTAACTATCGACGACTTGATGGTCGGTAGGCAGCAGCAACTCGACGTTCGATTTCGCACAGCGTTCTTTGATCTGTGAAGCTGTCTGGAGTTGATCATTCTCGACCAGAGACTTCCCAACGGTGAACCCTTCGGCTTTCAAGAAAGTGTAAGCCATCGCGCCACCAATCAGCAGGCGATCCACTTTGCGATCGATAAGCGCATCGATGACGGGAATTTTGTCGGAAACTTTGGCGCCGCCGAGGATTGCGACGAATGGATGCTCCGGATCACCAATCACCTTCCCGAGGTATTCGAGTTCCTTCTCCATCAGCAGTCCGGCCGCGGACTGCTTTACAAACTTGGTGATACCGGCAGTCGACGCATGGGCGCGATGGGCTGCGCCAAAGGCATCATTGACGTACAAATCACAAAGCGAGGCCAACTCTTTCGCAAATGCTTCGTCGTTCTTTTCTTCTTCTGAATGAAAGCGAAGGTTTTCGAGGAGGACAACGTCGCCATCTTTCAAAGCGTCAACCGCGGCTTTCGCGTCTGCGCCGATGCAGTCGTTCGCGAAACTAATCGAAGGAGGAGTTTGCGCGCCGATCGGGCTATCGATGGCAACATCGTCCGCCGGCACAGCCATTAACTCCTTCAGTCTCGAATGGACTGGCGCGAGGCTGTATTTATCAACCAGCTGGCCTTTGGGACGGCCCAGGTGCGATGCGAGGATTACTCGCGCGTCGTGCTCGGTAGCGTACTTAATTGTGGGAAGGGCAGCCCGGATGCGCGTGTCGTCGTCAACCTGACCCTCTTTGATTGGCACATTGAAATCGACCCGAATAAAGACGCGTTTGCCGGAGAGATCGAGATCGCGGATTGAGAGTTTTTGCATCGTACTTTGTACTTCGTACTTTGAGCTTTGATGTGTGCCGTTGGTTGACCCCCAAGTTCAAAGTACAAAGCACGAAGCACAAAGTACTGAAGACACGAACTGGGAAATCGTTAGAGCCCTTTCCCGGCGATGTACTTCACCAGGTCGCGCACGCGGCAGGAATATCCCCACTCGTTGTCGTACCAGGAAAGGATCTTGATCATGTGGCCGCCGATGACTTTGGTGTACTCGGCATCAACAATCGACGAGTTCGAATTCCCTTTGAAATCGGACGAAACCAACGGTTCTTCGCTGAAGCCGAGAATCCCGCGCAACTCTTCGTTGGCCGCATCCTTAAGGGCCTTGTTCACTTCTTCGGTGTTCGTCTCTTTTTCGACGTCTATCACCACGTCAACCAGCGAAACATTAGGTGTAGGCACGCGCACGCTGATGCCGTCGAACTTTCCCTTGAGTTCCGGCAGAACAAGGGCGACAGCTTTCGCGGCTCCGGTTGAAGTCGGAATCATTGAGAGTCCCGCCGCCCGCGCCCGCCGCAGGTCGCTATGAGGTAAATCCAGCAACTGCTGATCGTTTGTGTACGAGTGAATCGTTGTCATTTGCGCCGTGCGAATGCCGAACTTTTCGTGGATGACCTTCGCGACCGGAGCCAGACAGTTGGTGGTGCAGGAGGCGTTCGAAAGCACGTGATGGGATTTGGCGTCGTACTGCTCTTCGTTAACTCCGAGAACAATCGTTATGTCTTCGTTTTTGGCGGGCGCCGAAATAATCACCTTCTTGACGCTGCCACGAAGGTGCTTCTTCGCATCTTCAGCTTTGGTAAACCTGCCCGTCGATTCGATTACCACTTCCGCGCCGACTGATTCCCAGGGGATCTGGGCCGGATCACGTTCCGAGAAGACCAGAAACTCTTCACCTTCGACCTTGATTCCGTTTTCCGACGCTGAGATGTCGTGTTCGAGATTGCCGAGCACCGAATCGTACTTCAAGAGGTGGGCCAGCGTTTTAGTGTCGGTGATATCGTTGACCGCCACAAAATCGATGTCCTTGTCGCCGAGCGCCGTCCGAAAGATGTTGCGACCGATGCGCCCAAATCCGTTGATGCCAACCTTAACTGCCATTCTCTGCCCTCCTCAAAGGAATCAACCTTCACACGACCACGCGTCTTTGCAAGCGCATTCAGAAAAACATTGGCCGGCGTGCGGTGGAATAAGAAGTGTGATTATGCCTTCACCATTGCTTGCAGGCAAGCCACGGCTAACCCATGAAACCGTCTCAGTTAATGTCGATTTTTGAAACTCGAGGCGATGAAAACTTCCAGGCTGCCCGCCTGCTCTGGACTTGCGGCGAAGGAGTTGCTTGTTATGGGCGACTTCGTCCCTGAGCTTACACGTGAAAGCGCCTAATCCGCGGCGCCGGGACGTAAGAGAGACCGCATAACCTTGTTTGAGACGTTAACCTTGCACTCGTTGGTGCGTCATTTATTCTTTAGACAGGTTTCAGTCCGTCCCAAAAACGGCGACTGGCTCTCCGATATTGGGACAAGCGGCGGCGTAACCTTTTTGAAACCGCTGGGTTACTGATAACGTAGTAGAAATTTGACCCTTTTGCGCTGCAAGTGTGTTTTCGCCAGCCGCGGCAGCGCCTTAGTCATTACTTAGGAGCATTTCGATGAATCACTCGTTCAGAATCGCAGCCAGAGCGTTACTGTTGGCGCTCTCACTTTTTGCCGGGTCAGTCGCAATGGCGCAAACGCCAAGTCCGACGCCGGTTAATCCGGCCACGCAGCCACCGGGTACGGATGTTCAATCTCCTTCGGTGCCGCCCGCGACGCAGCAGCCTTCGCCGCAGTCGCCCCCGGGGACGAATGTGGGACCGAATGCACAGCCGACGCCGCCGGATCTGCGCGAGCCAAACTTCCCAACGTTGCAGGCACAGCCGCTGCCGCCGATGCCGGACCTATCACGTGTGGGCATCATCAGCAGCAACATCCTGACGCTGTCCCTCAACGATGCGATCCGTAAAGCCTTGCAGAATAACAACGAGATTGAGATCGCACGTGATGATGTCCGTTTCGCTGAACAACAACTGCGCGGGCTCTATGGAGCATACGACCCGGTTTTCAGTATTACGCCACAGCTCATCCACAACATCACCCCGCAACAGAGCAGTCTGGGTGGCGGCGGCGCTTCGGGCACGACCACCACTACG
>DATENN010000407.1:0-3125 GCA_035275045.1 Pyrinomonadaceae bacterium | reverse complement strand
CAATGCCGTCACCAAGGTTTCGCTCGGTGGTTGGACACGCACAAACGATCGCATTGGCTCGCGCCAACATGCCGACCGCTTTCGGCGAAACATGAATGGCGTGGACCGCTGTGAAGCGTTCGGTCAGCAAACCTTCCGTCGACAACAACGCAACCGGCGAACGCCCATATTCCTCGACGCAAGCTGAAACTTCCGCGGGTTGTTCTGCCACATGCATGTGCACCGGCAACTGCCGCGCAGCAGCAAACTCGCCGATCTCTTTCAGGTAATTGAGCGGCACTGCACGAACACTATGAGGCGCCGCTCCAACCGACACCATCGGTTGATCGGCACAGAACTCGGTTAGAGCCTCCACGTTCCTGAGATACGTGTCCGGCCCTTCGATAAACCGGCGCTGCCGCGGATTCGCGTCAACTTCGAAACCGGCGCGCGTATATGCAACCCGCAATAGCACGATACGTAAACCCACATCTTGCGCCGCCCGTATCACCTGTTTCGAAAGCAGGTTCGCATCGTCATACTTCGCGCCATCTTCCGAGCCGTGCAGGTAGTGAAACTCGCCGACGGCCGTGATTCCGCTCAATGCCATTTCGAGAAAGGCCATCCGAGACGCGTCGTAAATGTCTTCGGGTGAGAGTCTCTCTGCGGCGCTGTACATCATTTCGCGCCATGTCCAGAAACTATCTTTGTCGGAGGTGCGATATTCGGTGCGACCGCGAATCACTCGCTGGAACGCATGCGAGTGCGCGTTTACGAGACCGGGGAGAAGTGCGCGGTGCCTTAATTCGATTGGTGTTGGCGGCTCGACCGTGGATGCGATTAAGCCATGCTCGTTACACAACAGCGGACGGCGTGTGTGAAAAGCTTTATCCGAATAGAGCAACTCCGGCAGCCACAATGTGAAACCAGTTTGGGTCAAACTAATATTTTTTCGCTTCGCCTCAAAAGTCAAAACTCATGCGGTCTCTTCCGGGCGGCAAATACAGAACCGAAGCGTTAGCGACGGATGAAACTTAAGTGGGTGAAGACGCCAAATTTGAGCCGGTTTGGTCATGGTTTTCTATGTGCAGTCATGAGTCCTTCCGTCGTATCGCTCCAGTCCTGTATTTGCCGCCGCACTGTGCTTGTCCAATCACTGTATGGCAAAGCCAATGTTTCGTGTGTCGGGTCGGCGCGACTATAAATTCCTGGTTGCTACAACTTCTTTTGCGGCCGTCCGATCGCCGGTGCAACTGATCCGTCGTGGTCCATCGATTAACGTGAGCTTAAAT
Organism: Pyrinomonadaceae bacterium; assembly: GCA_035275045.1. Taxonomy (GTDB): domain Bacteria; phylum Acidobacteriota; class Blastocatellia; order Pyrinomonadales; family Pyrinomonadaceae; genus PSRF01. Next base: position 1,854 of record DATENN010000407.1, on the reverse strand, counting down.
CCGAGCGACTTGTATAACTCCACGATTCGCTTCGTCGCCTGGTTTGAGAGCACTACTGGACCAGTATGTTTGGCGAGCCACTGCGCTGTCCGTTCCTGATCATCCCAACTGAATCCACCGGCGCTGTATGTGGTGAACTCGACGTCGTAAGGCGGGTCAGCGTAAACAAAATCATCACGATCAATCGGGACTCGCATCGCATCGCCGCAAGTGAACGTCCAGTTTTTCAGAGCGCTTTTGAATGCTTTGAAATCACGTTCGTAGGTTATCGAGGTGTGCCGCCCAAAGGGAACGTTGAATTCTCCGCTGCGATTGAACCGGCAGAGACCGTTAAAGCACGTCCGATTCAAGTAGTAAAAAAGTTGCGCGGCTTCAGTGGAGTTCTGCTTTCGAGTCTTAATCAACTCATTGAATCGAGTTCGATGCCGGTAGAACAACTGTTCGTCATTCTTCATCGTAATCGTGATCGACAAACCGCGACGCAAGCGTGAATAGAAGTTGATTAGGTGTGGGTTCGCATCATTTAGAAGGGCTTCAGATGGACCAATGCCCAGTGCTACGGCGAGCCCACCACAAAAAGGTTCGACGTACGCCCGTCCCGCATTTTGATGCCAAATTTCTTTCAGGAAAGGCACGAGCCAGCGCTTGCCACCCGCCCATTTCAACGGCGGTCTCAACGATAGCTGCCCCATGTTTGCAGACGTAGAGCTACAGGGTTGTTCATGGGCCAACATTGTTGAAATCAAATTCTTTGACAAATTCAAGCTATTTCGAATTGGAGTGGGAAAATAGCAGGAGATGATCGTCGCGGTCAAAGAAATGTTCAGCTCAAACGTGGTCGTTGCAAGACATCTTACTTGGTCCTATTGGCCCACGACGGAATCAGGAATCTATTGACACTTTAGGGAATCATGGTATCTTTTCGGCAACCGTAACCGCATAAAAACCTAGCCAGCGTTTTTGCCCAACGCATTAGCTAATCGCTAAATAATTTTGGAGGCCCCGATGAAAGCACTACCCCTCGCTAGACAGTCGTCTCTAATCGTCAAAGAAGTAGATGGCGAAATACTCGTCTACGATCAGAAAACAGATAAGGCCCATTGCCTAAACGACACGGCCGCGAGCGTTTGGAAGAATTGTGACGGAAGCAAAAGCGTAAGCGAAATCGCTAAAATACTCGGCGCAGAATCAAACACTAATGTGAAAGACGAAGTTATTTGGCTTGCGCTGGATCAATTGCAGAGAATTGAGTTACTTGAAGACGCTCCTGCTAAGCCTGCTTTTCTTGCTGGCATGACGCGTCGCCAGGTGGTAGCGCGGCTCGGTATCGCATCTATCGCAATACCTTCGATCGTTTCCATTGTTTCGCCAACGGCGTTAGCAGCGGGAGCTTCATGCATTCCGCAAGGCAGTGTTTTTTGCTGCGTTAACCCCAACGATTGTTGCACCGGAAACTGCATCCAGGTAGCAAACCCTTGCACACTCTACCCACCGAATCCGCAGAATAGCGGCAAGCAATGCGTCTAACGCGGTAGCGCGAGTTTTATTCATGTCACGCCGAGGGTTGTTTCGCAATCCTCGGCGTTTGTTGCGTGCTCATAACACGTGCCAACGCTTCCGAGCATGAAGGGTGCATAACAACTCACCTCCTTGCCTTAAGTTGGGTTCTATAGAGGGCCGCATTTACAGCGGCCCTCAATGTTAATTGATAGCTCGCGAAATCCGGTTTGGTACGCAGACCCGATGCGTGAGCGGCGCTCACAAAATAGAACATGTGTTCATGATTCAAGTCAGGCGAGCGGGAACAGGATCGTCCATAGGTTGACGAGAACGATCGTGTTTTACGCGTTGCAG
>DATENN010000406.1:0-7299 GCA_035275045.1 Pyrinomonadaceae bacterium | reverse complement strand
CTCGCGAATGTAGAACGTCACCGATGATCGCAACTTTCAGCCCTTCTATGCGGCCCTTGTGCTCGCGAATGGTCAATGCATCCAGCAGCGCCTGCGTCGGATGTTCGTGCGATCCATCTCCCGCATTGACAATCGGCGCGTTTCCCATTCGCGCCAGATGATGTGGCGCGCCCGACATCGAATGGCGTACCACGATGCAATCAGGTGACATGGCTTCCAGGTTTCGCGCAGTATCAAGCAACGTTTCGCCTTTGCCGACGCTCGAGGTGGCAACACTGATATTTACGGCGTCAGCGGAAAGACGTTTGGCTGCGATTTCGAAAGACGTACGGGTTCGGGTTGAAGATTCGAAGAAGAGATTGATGACAGTGCGACCGCGCAAAGCCGGCACTTTTTTCACTTCACGCCGAGAAACATCACGAAAAGACTCGGCCGTGTCGAGCAAATGCGTTATCTCGCTCGGCTCGAGCTCGCGGATTCCTAACAAATGTTTGCGATTGAAAGTTCTACTCACGAAGTTCTTTTTGGTTTTTGGGTTAGGTCTTTGAACTTTGCTTTTAGCGTTGTGCTTTGAACTTCCTGGTTTGAACGCGGATTCAAAGCACAAGCTCAAAATACAAAGACCAACGACCCAAAACCAATGACGATGTCATAAAAAAAGCGGCCTCAGCCGCTTTGTTAACTACTCTGTCGCCGGTCGTTCGACGATTACCACGCCTTCTTCCTCATCAAACTCTTGCAACATCACCTTGATGATCTCGCTTTTCTTCGTCGGCACCAGCTTGCCGATGTAATCCGCCTGAATCGGCAGTTCGCGATGTTCCTTGCCGCGATCGACCAGCACGGCAAGTTGCACTCGGCGCGGCCGGCCAAAATCAATTAGCTGGTCCAGGGCCGCGCGAATCGTCCTTCCGGTATAGAGTACATCATCGATTAAGACGATATTGCGGCTCTCGATATCACCCGGCAATTCAGTTCTATTGACGATAGGTTTGGCGCCCACCGTCGAAAGATCATCGCGGTAAAGCGTGATGTCGAGCACCCCCACCGGCGGCCGATCACCTTCGAGGTCGGCAATCTTGTCCGCCATGCGTTCGGCGAGTGGCACGCCGCGACGTCGAATGCCGACCAGATAAAGATCGCCGGCGCCATGATTTTCTTCAACGATTTCTGAGGCAAGTCGGGCAAGCGCGCGATTGATTCGCGGACTATCCATGATGCGCGCCTTTTCGAGGAAATCCATCGGGCAGGGATACTAACAAGAACGCAGTTTCAGTGACAAGCTGCGCACCGCGATGGTCTCGGTGGTTGACTTTGGTCTTCAGTAATTGGTCTTTGGGCTTCGGCCTTTGGTCTTTGGTCTCTGGGCTTTGGCCTTCGGTCCTCCGTCCGGTCTTCCGTCTTCCGTCTTGGCTCTTCAATTTTGAATCTTGAATTTATACTTATCCTTGCCTGTTCACAGTTTGCTGTTTATCTGTTAGGCTCGCCCGCGAATTCGACTCTTCGTTTCTTCATGATCTACCGCTCCCTGCTGCGACCGATTCTCTTTCGCCTGCCGGCCGAAACAGCACATGAATTGGCGCTGAAATCACTCTCTCTAAGTCAAGAATTTAGCGAACGCATCTTTGCTGATCGTTATCGCCGCAGTCCTTTTGGCAAGCTGCGCCGCTTTGGCCTGACTTTTGAAAATCCGGTAGGACTCGCCGCCGGTTTCGATAAAGACGGAATCGCATTGCGCTCGCTTGCAGCGCTGGGCTTTGGTTTTATTGAAGCGGGAACAGTTACGTTTCATGCGCAGGCCGGCAACAAGCGGCCTCGTCTATTTCGCTTGCCGTTGGACCACGCGCTGATCAATCGCGCAGGCTTCAACAACAAAGGCGCTGCCGATTTCGTGAAGCGAGTTCAGGGCAACCGTCCCGCCTCTGTCTTAGGCGTCAGCATTGGAAAAAGTAGGATCGTCGAATTAGACAACGCAGTCGCTGATTATCTGAAAACATTTTCGCTGGTGTTCCCGGTTGCGGACTACATCGCCGTTAACGTCAGTTCGCCAAACACGCCCGGATTGCGAGAACTGCAGCAAGCGGAACAACTCGAAAAGTTGCTAACCGTCTTGCAAAAACGTAACGAGGAGCTTGCAAGTCGCGCCGGGCGCTCGACGTTGCTGCCATTATTGGTAAAACTCTCGCCGGACTTGAACGATGACGAATTGCGCCGCGCGCTGGAGGTCGCGTGCCGCCGGAATGTCGCCGGCTTGATCGCAACAAATACCACGACAGGTCGCGCCGGTCTGCGCACAAATGGCGCGAATTTAAAGGCTTTCGGCGACGGTGGTTTGAGTGGCCAGCCATTGCGTGCGCGTGCCCTGAATGTAATCGCAAAACTCTATCAGATGACTTCAGGCTCCCTGCCTATCATCGGAGTTGGCGGAATCTTTGACGCCGACGATGCCTGGCAAATGATTTCCGCGGGCGCTTGTCTGGTGCAGGTTTACACCGGCTTCATTTACCGGGGTCCGTCGATCGCTCGCGATATCAATGACGGCTTGCGGCGAATCATCTCGCGCGAGGGTTTCGTTTCTTTCGACGAAGCCGTAGGATGTCGCGCTGAACATTACGCGAAAGCAGACCCCAATGAGCACATTGCAGAATAAATTAATCGTCGCCCTCGATGTCGAAACGCGCGACAAAGCGCTTGAGCTGGTTGAAGCGCTGCGTGGCACCGCGGGGATGTTTAAGATTGGCTCGCAGCTGTTCACTGCGTCGGGACCGCAACTCGTTCGCGAAATTGTAAAGAGAGACGAGCGCGTTTTCCTCGATCTGAAATTCCATGACATACCAAATACTGTTGCGGCGGCTGGGGTGGAAGCGACTCGTCTTGGCGTTTCGATGTTCAATGTGCATGCCTCCGGCGGCGGCACGATGATGCGCCGCACGGCCGATGCAGTTAGCGAGTGCGCTGCGCGGGAAGGAGTTCGACGCCCAATCGTCCTTGGCGTCACCATACTTACCAGTAGCGACCGCTCGACGCTGCAGGAGATTGGTTCGCACGAGCAGCCTGCAACCGCAGTGGAACGACTGGCGCGATTAGCTGCCACCAACGGTATGGATGGGGTTGTTGCTTCAGCTCATGAGGTCGCGCTGATCCGTAACGCGATTTCAAAATCACCTTTTGTGATAGTTACGCCCGGTGTTCGGCCGAACAATGCTGCAAACGACGATCAAAATCGCGTCATGACGCCCCGCCACGCGATTGATGCGGGCGCCGATTACATCGTGGTCGGACGTCCGATTTTGCAGGCCCATGATCCCGTTGTGGCGGCTCGCGAGATCCTGGCAGAAATGGAAAGACGTTTTGCCGTCAACGGAGCATGAGGTGCCGGAACCTGAGACTGGTTTAGACGTGTAAGGGAATGGACTCGCTGCTTTTGTTCTGGTCCGTTTTTCAATTATCATTCAGGGAGTGAACCAAAGGTTGAAATTGTTATTTGTACGTGGGTGTCTATTTGTGCTTGTCGCCCTGGCTTTATCGTTCAGTCAGGTTCGAGCGCAGAACAGCCTGCCGTTTTCACCTGCTCCCTACAACGTCGGCGAACGTTTGACCTTCAACGTTTCCTTTTCCAATTTCGTTAGTGCGGCTCACGTCGAGTTATTGGTTGCGGCGCGCGGCAATTTTTTTGGCCGCGATGCGGTGCAATTAAAGGGTCATATTGAAACTACCGGACTCGTCAACGCTGCGTTGTTTGCCGTTAACAACGATTACATAACCTATGTCGATTCAGTAACCGGCATACCTTTCAGAGGCCAGCAAATCGTGCGCGCGGCATCGAGCACAACTGATACATCCGCTGACTTCAACGAACCTGCGGGCGTCGCCGCTATGCCATCAAAGCGAAGCGGTGAGTTCCCCGGTACCTTCGATTTTTTATCATCCATTTATCGCATTCGTGCATTGCCGCTGACGCAGGGCGCCACGTACTTCATCACCGTCAGAGACGGTAGCGATGTTTACAATGCCGAGCTCAGCGTCAATGGCAACGAATCAATCAAGACGAACGTGGGGACCTTCAACACGATCGTCTGCCGCCTTCGCATAAGAAACAACTCCGAAATAAATGGCTACGGCATTCGCGTTTATTTTAGCGACGATCAGCGTCACGTCCCCGTGCTGATCACCGCGCGACATTCTGCCGGCGACGTGCGTGCGGAATTGGCTGGATCAGAATTGATTGCGACGCCGCCTGTCCCGGCCACGGCTGCACCTACGCCTACGACGATCAAGCCGGTAACTCAACCGCTTGCGCCGGTTGTGATTCCTCCGGGCAATAACATAAGCAACACCTCTCCTGATCCGTCGACTTCATCCTCGGGCGTTTCGCTTGATGATCTTCCTTTCAAAGTTGGCGAGCAGTTGAACTATCAAATTTTCCTTCCGAATATCAAGGCAGTCGCGGCCACGGCAACGTTCCAGGTGCGCGCGCATTCGAAATATTTCGATCATGACGGTCTGCTATTGACGGTAAATGCCCAAACGACGAATGCGTTACAAAGTCTGTTTGCCGCGAGTGACGTAATCACTTCTTACGTTGATTCGAAAACCTTGCTTCCCTTTCATACTGAATTTAGTTTGAACGAAGGCCGCAGAAGGGTCAGCAGCAAGCTTGCGATCAATCAGGATTACGGCGCCGCGACTTCTGAAACGGGCGAGCGGATTGAGATCCCGGTCGGAACTCACGATTACCTGTCATTTGTTTATGCGCTGCGCACGTTCAATCTGACACCGCCGCGCCGCAACGCGATTTCCATTTTGGTCAATAACAGACCAAAGACTCTCTTCATCAGCGCTCTGCAAAAAGAAACCGTCCAATTGGGTTTGCAAACCGTGCCTGCGATCCAAATATCACTGACTACAGACGACGCAGTAAGCGATAAATACCATCTACGCGCCTGGATTAGCGACGACTCGCGGCGCCTGCCGTTACGGCTTACTGCGATGACGCAACTGGGCCTCGTCCGCGCCGACCTTTTGATCGTTCCCACCAGACCCTAGAATTCCCCAACAAATGCGTGATTTTCGGGCAAAATCAGTCCGGGAAATATGAAATTGAAAACTGTTTTCAATTAGCCTATACTGCCGTGTGCCTGTTTGGCCACAGCTTTAACCCGTTCGTTGTTCTAGAGAGTTCTCGATCATGCTTAATTCTTTCATCATTGTCCTGCGCGAAGGCTTCGAATCGTTTTTGCTTGTCGCCGTCATCGTTTCGTATCTCTCTAAAGCCGGCGCTCGTTGGCTAACCTCGGCGGTGTTCGCCGCCATCGCCGCGGGACTCGCGGCCAGTGCCGGGCTCGGTTATCTGCTCTCTTCCGGAGTTGAAGAAGAGCGAGTGCAACGAATCTTTGGCGCCAGTGCCGGTGCCTACATCAGCCAATTTCTAAATAACGAATCGTTGCGCGAAGGCGTACTGGGAGTGGTCGCGATCATCATGGTTGCCACCCTCGTCGTTCACATGTGGCGCACCGGGCCAAAACTGCGCGAGCGCATGCATCAACGGCTTAGCGCGGTCTCTTCGCGTGGCTCGCGGCTGGCTGCACTTGCGGGAGTATTTCTATTCACTTTCCTAATGATTACTCGCGAAGGTATGGAAACCGCGCTGATGTTGATGCAGGTACGCGAGCAGATGTTGGCGGGCGCGGTTTTGGGTTTAGTTGCCGCAGCATTGTTTGCCTGGGCATGGACGCGCTTTGCTCACCTCATCAACATTCGGCGCTTCTTTCAAGTCACCGCTATTTTCCTATTGCTGTTCATGATTCAAGTTGGCATCTATTCGTTCCACGAATTTTCTGAAGCGGGTTTGCTGCCAAACAGCGAAGTGCTTCATGCGGCCACGGAAAAATTTTCGCCGGATGGAATCTACGGCAAATGGTTTTCGCTAATTATGGTTGCAGCTTGCGGAGTTTGGCTGTTTGCAGGTTGGCTTATCGATCGGCTGAAAGTGACGCGCAAAGAGACGATGCGTCTGGGCGAAGTCTAAAATCCTTACACCTTTCAATGGAAAAAGGCGAGCCGATAATGGCCCGCCTTTTTTATCTTCCGCGGAGTCCGGCCTATTTGTTTGCGTGAACTTTCGGGCCTTGGGTTGGATCCACATCGATCTTCGCCCCAGTCGGATTGAAGGCCGTCAGACAACCCACATAGCCGGGTCCCGAGATTGTGTTGTTAATGATCTTATCGTTGTTACCGATGTCCGATATGCCGGCTTGGTACGCCGTATTGAAGCAGAGATCATCTGAGATGGTGTTGTTCACAACCTTGTTGTTCGTCGCGGTCGCAGGTGCCGAGCCTCCGCTGGTGGCATTGAACAGCCACACGCCGACATCATTGTTAAGCAGCACGTTGTCGTTAATCTTCGCATTCACTGTGTACGGACAATCGTTGCCGTCAGGGCAGATTCCAAAAAACGCCCCGCCAACAACTAATACGCCGGCCGCCGATGAACCGTCGGTGCCGATGTAAGAATTGCCCGACACACTGTTGCGCATCACCGAGGCAGTCGAGCCGTAACCGATCTGAATTCCATTCTGAGAAATGAAGGTTACGTGTCCGTCTCCCGTCACGGTGTTATCAAAAATATTTGCTTGTACGCCACTGCCGTTAATCAGCATGCCGCCCTTTTGATAAGCGGTGATTGTGTTTCCGACAATTCGGCCGATGACACCGCCTTGGGGAAAGAACGAGCGCCAATAGATTCCATATCCATGCTGCGCGCCGGTATGTGGTGAGTCGCCGATGTCGTGAATGTTGCTCGACAGAATGTCCAGCGCCACACCGCCGGTGTCGCCGTTTGCCACGACTCCGAAATAGTTGGCGCCAAAAATCTCCGCGTTCTTAATCTGCCCCGTCGAGCCTGGTCCATAGTAAACACCGATGTTGCAGCCGGTCGCGTTCACCGTTCCAGTAACGGATGGCGGATTGATCAGGGCCGCGGTCATATTAATGCCATCGCGAAAGAAGCCAGTCGGCTGGCATACGGTGACTGCTCTCGTTCGGGGCGTACTGATAAATAAAGCCAATCCTGTAGCTGCGAGGACGGCGCAAAGGGTGAGTATGCGTTTCATGATTTTCTCCTTGAACACGAATTCCGTATTAAGAACGGAGTGGGAGGTCGCCCGTCGAAGTCGACCAGAATGCTGACGAGAGGAATTTCAACGTCAGACCGAGGTTAAAGTTAGGGCCGGTATTATCTTCAACAACCGCGATTTGTTCAACTCGAATACTGTTTCGCCAGTTCCCGTTTCAACAATT
>DATENN010000405.1:0-16599 GCA_035275045.1 Pyrinomonadaceae bacterium | reverse complement strand
ATCTCCATGTGCAGCAACCCGAGGAAGCCACAGCGAAAACCAAAACCGAGCGCAGTCGACGATTCGGGTTCGTAAAAAAAAGAGGCGTCGTTCAAACGCAACTTGTCCAACGCGTCGCGCAATTCTTCGTATTGATTCGTGTCGACGGGATAGAGTCCCGCGAACACCATCGGTTTGATTTCCTGATAACCGGGAAACGGCTCACCGGTCGGACGCGCTGCTTCGGTGACGGTGTCGCCAATCTGCACGTCGGCGACTGCTTTGATCGACGCGGTTAAAAAACCAACCTCGCCCACACTCAACTGATCAATCGGCGTTGGCCGCGGCCGGTTCACACCTAACGTTTCCACCTGGTAATCGCGGCCGGCATTGAAGAAACGAATCTTCATGCCCGGGCGAATGACGCCATCAATCACGCGGAAAAGCACGATGACGCCACGGTACGAGTCGTACCAGGAATCGAAAATCAATGCTTTCAACGGCGCATTTGGATCGCCTTTGGGCGGTGGGATCTCGCGCACGATCGCTTCCAACACATCGGCGACGCCTTCACCCGTTTTCGCGCTCGTCAGGATTGCGTTGTGTGTTTCCAGGCCAATGAAATGCTCGATTTGTTCGATCGCCTTTTCCGGTTCAGCGCCGGGCAAGTCGATTTTGTTGATTACCGGAATCAGCTCGAGGTTATTTTCGATGGCGAGGTAAGTGTTGGCGAGTGTTTGGGCTTCGACGCCCTGCGAAGCGTCGACGATCAAAAGCGCGCCTTCGCAAGCTGACAACGAGCGCGATACTTCATACGAGAAATCTACATGGCCCGGCGTATCGATCAGGTTGAGCACATACGATTGGCCGTCGCGCGCCTTGTAGTCGAGCCGCACCGCGTGCGCTTTGATGGTGATGCCGCGTTCGCGCTCGAGGTCCATATCGTCGAGCACTTGCGCGGCCATATCGCGACCGGTCACTGCGCCGGTCAATTCAAGTAAGCGATCCGCGAGGGTGGACTTGCCGTGATCGATGTGCGCGATGATCGAGAAATTGCGAATGCGGGAAAAATCCATGAAGCGTCAGTGGTCCGTTGTCAGTGTTAGTTGTAAAGCCCTGGGAGCAAAAGTGCAATGACGACGGACCACTGACAACCGACCGCGGTTAATCGTTTATGTGCGCCTCAACATAAGCGCGACCTTTTTCCGGCGTGTTTACCGATCGGATGAAGGCATAGTTTTTTCGCGCCCATGACAGATGGTCTTTCAGAAACTGGGCATAATCATCCGACACTGTATTCGTGCCGGTTATGAAAGCCAGTTTCCGCAAGACCCTCTCCATCAGATCCTGGTCTTTAGTCACGGCGGCAGCCTGCAAAAGTTTATGCTTATCGTCATCCGAGAAACTCGAAGACGATGAGTTGGTATTTGAATTCTGGTTTACGTTCGAATTGTAATTCGAGTTTCGATCGGAGTTGTAATTCGAGTTGCGGTTGCTTATGCCGGGTAACGCAATGTAACCTCCCGCGGCGAGAATCACGCAAACAACCACGACGACGATCAATCCCAGACACCCCAAGCCACCACAACCCAGCGCGATCTTTTGGTTTCGATTCATTTTGTTACCTCAAGGGGAATGGACTCGCTAAAAGCAACGGGTTGCGTTTCCAAGTCCGGAGTAAACATCAATCGCAAACCGGCTGAAGTTTGCGCTAGGTTTTCATCCACTCAATACAAGACCGCAGATGATACCGCATGTTTGCGGTTGTGTCGTGATGCGTGTCGCCGTGACCCGTCAATACCCATTCGAAAGAATAGTTTTCGAGTTTGGCCATCGAACGAGTCTGCTCGGCCCACGAATACCAGGCGACGCTGCGAAATGCTGTCAACGTGTTGCGCGCGGGCGACCACGCCAGATGATCCCCAGAAAACAGAAACTTGTTCTGATAGAGAAAAACCATGTGGCCGCGCGTGTGGCCAGGTGTGGGAATCGCAATCAAGTCATCGGAGATTTCAACCGCATCTTCGCCTTCAATTACCTGTTCGACGTTCAAGTGGCGCGCACCGTCCGCCGCGTGCATCACCCGCCCGCAACCAAACTTTTTACTGAACTGCTCATGGTCGGCAACATCATCACGATGAGTTAACAACATCTGAGACACGCCACCGAGTTCCTCAATGCGCTTGACCAGTTGTGACGCGTAACGCGGCGAATCGATCAGCACATTGCCGCCTTCATGCTCTGGACGAACAATCAAATAACTCCAGCCGCCAAAACTTTTTTCGGAAGTAAAACCGCAGAAATAAACATTTGCAGCGATGTGAGCAGGAAAGGCATCAATGCCAATGTGGGCATCGTGTTTCTGCGTCGCCCCGATTGAGCCGGTCGGACAGGCAACCAGCGACATCAGAGCGAGCCGCTCTTCTTCCGGCCCACGCGGTTGTTGAAAGACGCTGCATTGATCCCCGTGATCGCGAAAAATCGACGGCGCCAGCTGGCTACACGTATCGCAATCGATGCACGTAGCATCGACGTAAAAATCCCCGGGCACATTTTGCGGCAGCCGCTCGAGAATGTTAGCCATCAGCGGTTACTCTAGCGCAAAACGGCGATCGTAATGCAATGCACCACGGGTCGTCTTTGCATGCTGGATCAATCGCCACATCCTTAAGTGGTTGCACACCTCGCCTGTGGCTTCTAACATCGCAGAACATTAATACGTCCCGGCAATACTGGAGAATGCATGGCCACCCCCAAAAATCTATTCATTTTTTTCTGTCTCGTCCTTAGCAGCGCTGCCTTTTTGCAGGCACAACAGGGTCGCGGAACTTCGGGACCTATATCCGCGGAGATTGAGCTGGTGCCGGAAACTTTCGAGATCACTGCGGGCCAGAAAGTTAAATTCAACGCGATAGTCAAAGATTCTGCCGGACGGACCACGCCCGCCAGAGCGACCGCATGGTTCGCCGCGCCGTTTGATTTAGCTACGGCCAACTCGGCAGGCGAAGTCTCATTCTTCAATCCGGGGGAAGTCACAGTCGGCGCGATCGTCGCAGGTCGATCAATGTTCGTAACCGTGAACGTCAAAGCGGCGCCGGTGACCCACATCGAAATCCAGCCTTTGAAGAACGGTTTGTTTGCCGGCACTACTGCCAAACTTGTGGCTATCGCGCGTACGGCGGATGGAACTCCGCGGACCGACGTGTTGCTAAATTGGAGCTCGAGCGATGCGGAAGTTGCGATCGTCGACGCTGCCGGAGTGGTGATCGCCAATCGTCCGGGCGAAGCAACGATCACCGCGACCGCCGACAAAGCAATCGGGTCCATCAAGATTCTTAGTATTAAGAATAACTTGAGCGATCTTTCAATCGAGCCGCGCACCAGTAACGCGCGTACTGGAGACGTCATTCGCTTTAAGCTAAATGCGAACGGCAAGCCCGCCGATAACTTTTCGGTGCGCTGGACTGCGAGTGGACCAGCCGCGACGATCGATCCCGATGGTGGCTTTGTGGCGGAACTGCCCGGATCGTACGTCATCACGGCGAGTACCGGCGACCAGCAAGCAAACGCAACACTGTTAGTTAGGCCGCGTGATGTCGAACGAAATCTCGAAGTGATCGGTCGCGCGCCGCTCAAAGAGTTTCAAGCCGCGGAAGAATGGATTATAGGGAACCACGCTTATCTCTCAACGATTTCAGACAAGCTGTTGGTTTATGACATCTCCGATCCGGCCGATCCAAAACTTGCCGACACGCTGACCGTTGATGCGCGTCTTATCAATGACGTCAGCACCACTGCCGATGGCAAAATTCTCGTCATCTCGCGCGAAGGTGCGTCGAATCGAAAAAACGGCATCGCGTTTTTCGACACCAGCGATCCTGCGCATCCGAAACCAATCTCGGAATATACGGCGACCGTAACGGGCGGAGTGCACAGCGCCTTCGTGGATGGCCACTATGTTTACCTCACTGATGACGCTACCGGTTCGCTGCGTGTGATCGATTTCGCGGACGTGAAGAACCCAAAAGAAGTCGCGCGCTGGGAGATTTCAAACCAGCTAGCGACAGCAGTTCGCCCCGGGAGCGATGAGATTTCCGGACTCTATCTGCACGACGTGCAAGTGAAGGACGGGCTGGCCTATCTCGCTTACTGGCGCGACGGGTTGGTAATTCTCGATGTCGGCAATGGAATAAAAGGCGGCAGCCCTGAGCATCCGCAATTCATCAGCCAGTTTCGGTTTAATCATTACGAGCTTTATGGGAACGGCTGGCTGGCGGGCACACACGCGGTTTTTCGTTACAAAAATTATCTGTTTGTCGGCGATGAAGTGCTGCCCCAGGGATTCGACATTTACAGTCACAGTCGCATTCCCGCACGCGGCATCGTGCATGTGCTTGACGTTTCCGATATCTACCATCCACGCAAAGTTGCCGAGTACGCAGTGCCGGAAGCAGGTTCGCACAATATGTGGGTCGACAACGATATTCTTTACATGGGTTATTACACCGGCGGAGGACGCGTGTTGGATGTTTCCGGCGAACTGAGAGGTGATCTTTACCGGCAGGGCCGCGAGATGGGCCGACTGTATCCGGGAGATCCTGACGGCTTTCGTCCGAACCTGGCGTTTACGTGGGGCGCGCAGCCGCACAATGGCTTAATCTATTTCAACGACGTCAACAGCGGCATCTGGATCGTGAAGTTAGGTGAACCAGTGACGAAAGGTTCAACGACTGCGCCTGGAAAGTAGCGCTAACTTTTTGGTTGCGCGTCGAGCACATTCGCAAAGTAGATTGCGCTACGAATTCTGCGCCGCGCGAATCGCCGCAATCGTGGCGTCGTCTTTTGGCTTGAACAAACCCAGCGGCCGCACGTCACGATGCGTTATCTTTCCTTTACCATCGATCACAAAAACTGAACGCGCAACCTTGCCGGGAATTAATGACTGCGCGCCATAGAGTTTCGCGACTTCGCCGTTCGCATCAGACAACAAACGCAACGGCAGCTCGTGATGGTCGGCAAACTTTTTGTGTGAATCAACTGAGTCAGTAGAGATTCCGACCACCTCGGCACCGGTCTGCTCGTAATCTTCCCAACGATCGCGCACGGAACACATTTGGCGCGTGCAGATCGGCGTTTCGTCTCCGGGATAGAAAAGCAGCACCACAACTTTGCCACGCTGGTCGGTTAGGCGCCAAGTCCGATTGTCGCCATCGCTGAGCGTGAAGTCAGGCGCCGCACTTCCAACTTGAATGGTTTGTTTTGCCATGTAGATTAAAGCAGAACAACACTTCTATTCTTCGTATTCGTCGGAACCCTGCACCCACATAAACGACTGCAGATCGATCATGTCACGTGGCCCCATGTCTCGCACGTCGCGCCTAATCGTCTCGGCAAACTCGAGCAGGTTCGCATATGTTTCCCACGACGGACGTGATTTGTATTGAAAGTCGAAACCGTACTCTCGGGCTGCAATGCGCGTTACGTTTGGCTTCAGAAAAATATGTTCCACCGGTTGCGCAATGAAACCAAATACGGTAACCAGCGGCCAGGTCAGCACGCGCGTCTGTTTGCGCGGCAGCTCGGCGACGGTGGCGATCCAGCGCTCAAACTTACGTTCGACGCCGCCGGCGCCGTGTAAAAAGTTGAAAAGGCCCTCGGCAAAAAGTTGCGCGCCCTCGTTTCCTTTAACTGCGTCGCGCAACGCCATTTTTTCAAACGAGAACAAAAGGTTCGTGCGCGATTCAATGCGTACCGCGTTTCCGGCAATTTCGGAAAATTTTCGTTGCTTGAGCAAGTCGCGAAATCGTCTTCGCTCGAGTAGTTCGTTCCACTGTTCATGAGCGGTCCACTTGTAACCTCGCTCCCAATCGATATAGGTCTCGTCGCGAAACCCGCCAGGAAAAAATCTCAGGAACTTCCGGCGGCAACGCAAAGCGCGCGCAGAACTGCCGGCCGACCCACCCTTGGAACGTTTGTTCGTCACCATGTAAACCTCCCTCGGTTCGTAAGTACTCAGACTCGCTGAGTGGCACAGACTCGCTGAGTGGCACAGACTTTAGTCTGTGTTAAGTGGCACAGACTTTAGTCTGTGTTAAGTAGCACAAGCTTTAGCCTGTGTTAAGTAGCACAAGCTTTAGCCTGTGTTAAGTGGCACAGACTTTAGTCTGTGTTAAGTGGCACAGACTTTGGTCTGTGTTAAGTGAAGCGATCACAGACTGAAGTCTGTGCCACTTACCCGGACTGAAGTCTGTGCCACTTACCCAGACTGAAGTCTGTGCCACTTACCCGGACTGAAGTCTGTGCCGGTTCATCATCGCGCAGCTTCTGCTTTGCCTCGTATTCTTCGGGGGGTGCCAGACATGTTCTCACGCAACCACTGCCGGCCGCCACGGCAGATACTCAGAAAGCTGCAAACGCGACAATGCGTTTCGGGCCGCACGGGGAATTCGCCTGGCTGCTGTGAAGCGACAATATCCATCATTGCGTTATCAATTGCACGCGCACAAATCTCATGAGAAAGCGTATCGTCATCGAGCTGAAATTCGATGTTCGGATCAAGGAAATGCAATGTGCCGCGAACCCGAGCACCTGCCTTTAATGCCGGCAACAGCTCGCGCACCGCTAGCGCATAAGCTTGCATTTGCAATAAATAATCCGACGCGACGACTTTGACCTGGTCGGTGGCCGACATAGGAACAAGCGGCGACGCGATAACGCGTTGTTCGAAGTCAAATGCAAATTGCTCTAAATGATTTCGGCGTGCATCGGCGGCGGAAACTGCCACGGTTTCGCGAGATGAAACAAATGTGCGGGCCGGAGCTGACGCTGTACGTTCCTGCACTTCTGCTTTAATGCGATTTGTTTTGAAGTCAATGATCTCAACCTCAAATCCCGCTCCGACTTCCGCGGGCAAGATAAGCAATTTGTCGATAGCGCCCGTGACAATGCCGAGCGCGCGCCGCAGACGAAAAGGAACTTCACTCCACATTCCCACCTGCGGCGACGGCAGCGCACTGAGCTGGCCGCCGGACAACGCGCGCGACCGCTCAACCCGTTCAAAGGCAGCGCTATGAAGATAGTTTTCGGCGAGCGGCAAAAGCTCGGCTACCGCCTCTTCCTTATTGATGTCGAGAATGCGATCGCCCAACTCTGCCTGGCGCAGGTTCAAAACATCGTCAAGGCTGTGGTGCAAACGCGAGTGATGATCGTCACCGCGCTGGTATGTTTCGCAGAACCGGTGCATCACCGCGCCCTTCAAAGTCGCCGTAAGATTCGCCGGCGGCTCGGGAGCTTCCGCATCGTTCCACACGGCCATCTGATCCGCAGACGGCAAGTGAAGCACGCGATCGAAATAGTATTGGCGCGGGCAACGTTGATAATTGATTAGCTGGGTAACGCTGAAGCGGTGCGTTGTCGCCTGGATTTGTTTTGGGATGGGCGTGACCAGCGGAAAGATTTCTTCGAGCGACGCCGGCGCATCGCTGGTAGTAACGGGTTCAAGTGATGAAGCGCGCGCTGCAACCGGCTGATCGATCAGGTTCGGCCTGACGTGGACTTGTACACCCGGCGCGACGTCGACCACGCCGCTTACCGGGTGGGCGGGCAACTGCAACGATTGCCAGATCCACTTCAGCCAGGTGTCACCCTTGTTGCCCAGACTTTCAAAATCTTTTGCCGTTCCGGAAAAAATTAGACGGTCCTGGGCCCGCGTAGCGGCGACATAAAGCAGACGCATACTTTCGTAATGCTCGCGCAAAGCCTGGCGTTCTTCAAAAGTTTTAAAGGTGCACCCCGCCACTAATTTGCCGCGGCCGTCCGGCACCTTCAACGTTAAGCCGCGATGCCGATCCAGCATGAACCAGTTGTCAGATATTTTTGAATAACGCTGCAGCTCTGGAGTTATCACCACCGGAAACTCCAGACCTTTGGCCTGATGAATCGTCATCAAGCGAACCGCGTTCGTCGCTTCATCAATCTGCCCTTCGCTTTCACGGCTGCCGATCGCTTCGAAGTCTTCGACATAACGAACAAAATCTCGAATCAAGTGCGCGCCCGAACGCTCGAACCTTTCCGCAAGTGTGAAGAACCGTTGCACATTCGCGAGCCGTTGCGCCCCGTCAAAGTTCGCCGCGATAACAGTCATAAACTCCGACTGCTCCACCGCATATCGCAGCAAGCTTCCAATCGGGTAGTTGTGCCGGCGCGCGATCAATCGTTCGATGAGGTCAGCGGCACGCGCCAACAACGAATGTTCAGCGTCAGAAATGAACGCAACCTTGTCATGCTGGTTCAGCGCATGGAACAGGTTGCGAGTCTGGCTAAAGTGACGCAGCGCATCGTCAGACTTCACTTCGTCCAGCCACGGTGCACAACGCAGGGCAAGCAACGCATTGTCGGAAATTCCACACAGCGGCGATCGCAGCACGGCGGCAAGCGCTAGTTCGTCGGTCTTGTTATCGAGAAAACGCAGCAGTTGGATCAGATCGGTAACTTCTTCGCGTTCGTAAAAACCGCGGCCAAGCACGGTTTGATAAGGAATATTGGCGCGCCGAAAAACCGATTCGTAAACGCCGACGTTCGTCATGGCGCGAAACAGCAACGCAATATCGCTGTACCGCGGAGCATTTTCGGCTGCATCAGTTAGCTCAATGATTCTGCGAGCGAGCTGTTCCGCGTCGAGTTCACGCGAGTTTTGATCAAACTTTGGATCCGATTCGTCAGCTGCTTCAGTGGTGATCAGGAAATCGACGAGTGGCGAGGAATCGCGCGGTTCACGTTTCGCTTCGCTTGGCTCGTGCTCGACATAACCAAGTAGAGCTCGCTCGCTCGCCGGCAATTCGTCCGCCGGCTTAAATAAGCGGGGAAACATATGATTGAAAACATCAATCAACGGCGGTTGACTGCGAAAGTTTAACTGCAACGTTTTCTCTTCTCCGCCCGCGGCAACCAGGGTCGCCGTCATTTCTCGGAACACGTCAACGTCCGCTCCGCGAAAACCATAGATCGACTGCTTGCGATCGCCGACGATGAAAAGATTTGCACTGTCGCGCGTGCGTCCCCTTAACGCGAGGCGCTCGAGTAATTGCCGCTGCACGTTGTTGGTGTCCTGAAACTCATCAACCAAAAAGAATTTGTAGTGCTCGGAAGTGCGGGCTGTTACCTCGGGCCGCCCCAGTAAATCAAGCGCGCGTAACTCGAGGTCGTCAAAATCGAGGACCGACAGTTGTTGTTTCTCCTGGGTCAGTCGCTGATCAATTCGCTCAACCAGGCTGATGACTTCAAGCGCATAATCCCTGGCAAAAAGATCGAAACACAATTGCGGCACGCGGCCGGAATAGTCATTGGCGCGCTTGTTAACCGTGCCCCAAAGTAAGTCGTCGATCTGTGGCGCTAGTTCGCCGACCGCTGTTTTGTCGGGACGCAGCTCGCGAAACTTTTCAATATTCAGGCAGTAGTCGCTCAGCGTTCCATGATCGGGGCGCGTACTTAGCATTGCATTGAGCGCCGGCCAATCCGTCAGCGCCCGTTGTCGTTTTGTTTCAGCACGCGGCGAAAGCTTTTTCCAGTTTAGAAATTGTTCTATGCGACGCTGTAACTCATTCAGCGCGGAAGCGTATTCCGCTTCGGTCGAGTGACTCTGCGCAGTCGCTCGCGCTAAATCCGCGAACGACAAACCCTGTCCCCGCACGTCTCGATAAATATGGGCCAGGCCGTCAGCCAACCTCGCTCGACCAACACCAAGCGTAAGTCGCGAAATCTCGGGGTGATTGGAACTGAGAAATTCCGTCAGCACCTGCTCGACGGTAACTTCCAACAACATCTGGGCGCGATGCTCGTCCAGCAAAACGAATTGCGGATCGATGCGGGCTTCGACAGGAAACTCGCGCAACAAACGGGCGCAAAAACCGTGAATGGTGGTGATAACCGCGCCGTCCAGCGTGCGCTTGTAATTGAGCCAACGGCGCCGCTCATCTCCGGTCGCGGTTTGCAGCAAGTCGTTCAGCCTCGCGCGCAGGCGTTCGCGCATCTCGTTGGCCGCTCTATTGGTGAACGTGATGGCGACGATCTGATCGATGGAAAGTTTTTGTGAGCGCAGAATGTGAAGATAGCGCTCGACCAGAACAGTTGTTTTCCCTGAACCCGGCCCGGCTGTTACCGAAACATGCCGGCCAAGTTCATATGCAGCGCCGGCTTGCTCAGGTTCGAGTTGTCGATGAAGAGGCATTAAATTAAGCGGCGGATAATAGCCGGTGAGTCGACCTAAATTTTCTTCCGATCGATCCGATAACGCTCGTAACGGCACACGGCTTTGAAATCACAGAAGCGGCACGTCTTCTTCCTTTCAGAAGGATTGACATGAAAATGCCCCGCCTGCATGTGGTCAAAGAAATCCCAAATTTTCGCGATGGCGTTGGCGCGAATGTTTTGCCACTGTTCGTCGGAAAGCAGCGATTTAACTTGCGGGCTAATGCCGGAATATCTCAATGCCGACGTTCGGTGCAGACCGCGGTTGCGCCGGTCGTTGCCGCCGCGAATTACGTAATAGCCACCGCCGGCGATTTCGTGGTCCGTCAACAGCAATTTCTCGAGCGCCTCGAGATAAATCGGCAGTTGTAAACTGCGGCCCGTCTTGATGTCCTCAAGGCTCGCGCCGGTCGAGAGTTTGTAGTCGTACGCTATCACTGTTTTGTCGGCAGCCACGTCCACGCGATCGATTTGCCCACTGATCTTCAACGTGTTCGTTCCGTCGGGCGTTTCTCTCGTCAGTTCGAGCGCCTCAGTAGTCGAGTGCGGATCGCGCGCCACCGAACGAGTCGCGCCGAAAGCGAGCTCAAAAAACTTTGGCGTTATCGCAACGCCGGCAGAATCCGCTTGAATGCCGAGTTCATACAACAACACCTGGTCCAACAGGATCTTGCGAATCTCGCGATCGATTTTCCAAATCTGTTTATTGAGTGGCGGCACGACGCGTTCATGCTCGTCAAATACTTCGTCGGCCACCGCCGCCAGCTCGTGCCTTAAGTCAGTAACATTTATTGCCGTCAACCTTTGCCCGCGATGGCGCTCGAAAAACCGGCGCAGAATGTCGTGCAGCAATTTACCGGCGTCGATTGCTTGAAGATCGAGAGCAGCTTCACCGCGCGGCTCGAGCTTCAAAATGCGCTGCCCGAAAAATCGATAAGCGCAGTTGCCATAAACGCCCAAACCACTCGCACTCAAGACGTAATCGTCGCCAAACCTTCGCTTCAGCAAAGCCAACAACTGCGGATCGGTGATTACGCCATCGTATGGACCAAAGGTCGGATGGGCGCGCTCATGTTCAATGTCGATGCGGCGCAGTGCGGACTCACTTAGGAAATTTTCCTGACGCGCCAGGTTGATTAGTTGCGAGATTTGCCGCGCGGGCAGCAGCTCGTTTTTTTCTCCCCGGTGTAAATGCCGTTCGTCTTGCCGCACCAACGCTACATCGAGTTCAGCCGAGGTGGTCACCCGTTGCAAATTCTTACCATCATAGTCGCGCCGGATCGTCTCTGTGGCGATTGTTTGCGGCAGAATCGCCCGTCGCAATTCGTCGACGTAATAAGAAGCAACCGTTTCAGCATCGTCCTCGAGCAACAGTGGGCGAGATAGATAAAGCCGCTCGGTGGCGCGGCAGGCGACCTGATAAAAATAATGCTCTTCCTTAAGCAGGGTTGCCGGCGAAATGTCTTCCAGCGTCAACCCGTATCGTTTTAGCCGTTCGCGTTCCTCGTGGTTGTAGATCCAATCGCGCGACGCGCGCAGCGGAAATCCACCTTCAACCAGACCGCAGACAAACAGCGCGCGAAACCGCAGGCCGCGGACATCGGTTGCCTCAAGCACCGAAAGGCCACCGCGATCCGCTACGCCAACAACCTGCGCTTGAGAACTCAAACAACGACGTGTCTCCTCAATCAAGGTCGCCATTTGAGTGTTGGAAGAATCGCCACTGACGACTTCAATGCTCTTGATGGCCGCTGCAAACGCGCGTCGCAATGCCTCGAGACTATTGAAGTTGAGCATCGCCTGGGGCAACTCTTCATCTTCGACTACATTTTTGACGCTTCGCGCAATCTGTTCCCGAAACCTTAGCTGCTCCAGCAAGGCCATCAGCGCGCGTTGCAGCTCGCGCGGCGAACCCTGGCGCGGCAAGGCGCGAATGCTGTTCGCAACCGACTGCAACACCAGCGCCGTCCAGGCTAATGCAGCCGGATGCACGTCATGCGACGGACGTTTTTTCTTTTCCGCGTCCTTCTCATCGACTTTTATGGTTTCGGCATTTTCAATCTGATCAGCCTCATCCGCTTCTCGCGCAGGCTCCGCATTATCTAAATTCAACAACTCGCGCGTGGCGGCGGCGCCCGGCAGCTCTTTGATCAACTTACGCGCGCGATTCAGCCAGTCCGTAACGCGTAGTTCGCTGCCCACGTAGGCAAACGCATTCTCAAGCGCGTCGGCATCCCACACGCCGACGCGATGGCGGTTCTTTGAGCGCGCAATTTTGATGGGATCAGAAACGCCGTTTTCTACGAACAGCCAAGCGTGTTCGGTATCAAACCTGGCGTTGAGTTTTTCAATATCGTCCTCGCCGAGGCGGAAGTACTCCGACTTGATTAAATCCGCAACGTCGGCTGTTCGCGGCGCTGCCTGTTCATCGAGCGCCAGTTCCTCGATGATCGCGAAAAGTTTCAGTGCCGCCCGATTGGCAGGAACATCGTTTGCTGAAATTCGCAGCGGCAAACTACAGGGCAAAGACTCCTCGCGCATTACGCGTGCGATCGTTTCGGCATACGACGCGCGCTGGCGAACAACGAGCGCAATGTCGGACAGCTTAAAATTCTCAAGCAACAGGAGTTCTGTTACTTGTTTTGCGACCGCTCGAATTTCAGTGTCGCGATCGCCACACTCCAGATAATGGATCTCCGCCGACGGATTTTCTTCTTCTCCAGCAGTGTCGCCGGTTGCCGGATTGAACAAACTTTGCCGCAAACCGGCGAGTGAACCTTTCGCGACGTCGTTCACTTCAGCAGTCTGGACCACCTCAAACGACGCCATCGCCGTCAGTTGCTCGATCGTTTGTTGGAAGGGCAAAAAGATTTCCGCATTGCGCGGATCGTAATTGAGATTTACGACGACTTCCGGCACGGAAGGAATTAAGCGTCGCAGGATTTCGCCCTGCACGGGCGTAAAATCGAAAAAACCGTCGAGCACCAGCAGATTGATTTTCTTCAACCAATCGCTCTTCACCACTCGACCTGCCAGTTCACCATCAAGTATGGAAACGGCCCTTAATTGATCGGCATCTGCGTCCGTCAATTGATAGCGGTCAGACAAATCGGAATAGAGCGCGTAAATGAGCGCGACGTCGCTATCAAAATCGATCTGGCGCGCGATCCCATTCGCGCGGGCATCGCTGGTATCGCTGAGCCGGTCCGCTACGATTTGGGCGAACGCGTCGGGCGACTTGCCGGCGCGCTGGATTTCCCCAATCAGCGTCGCTATCGACGTGATGCACCCCTCGCGTGCTGCGAGCCGGTCAAATGCTTTTAGTTTGCCTTCATGCGACAGTCGCTTGAGAATTTGCGATATCAGACTTTGTTTTAAGGGAAATTCTTCACGGTCAATCGCCACGCGCGTGCCTAATCGCAGGCCGCTGTCGACATCGATGGTGCTTGAAATAATTTTTCGAATGAAACCGCGGAAGAGATAAACGGGAAGCTCGCCCCACAATCCTTTACTTTCAGTGCCGGCGAGCAACTGCTCAGTTACCAATTCCAGGAGGGGGTGCGAGGCGGCTAGATATAAGAAAGTTTCTGACTTGCCACCGGCGATGAGATCGGAGCAGCGCTCGATGAGTCGCGAGCGATTATTTCCAAGGAGAGGACCTAGCCAAATTTCTTTTGCCACAACACAACCAAAAGATTCCGCAAATTATTTTGTTACGCACACTGAGAGTTTCCGTTACGAAAACTAAAATGGGCGCGTACAGTCGAAATCAGTGCGCCGTTATTTACTTTCTGCTCCGGCGCTTTTCGAGCTAAACAATGGCGCGTCATCCAACGACTCCGCTTCGCCCGCTACTATTTCCGGAAACAGTCCGCCTTCATCGAGGCTCAGTGCGCGCGGCGACTTGTCGATTGGCTCAACGATTTCAATGTCTTCGCCGGACAGGGCGGCGCGCTCTTTAAACTTGCGCGCTGTCCGCAGCACCCGACCTTCAAACGAACCCACGCCGCGGTTATACGACTCCAACGCGCGCTCGATGCCCCTGCCAATGTCGGTAAAGTGATTGGTGAACACGCGCAATCGATCGTAAAGCGTCTTGCCAAGCTCGCTTACTTCCTGCGCGTTCTCAGCCATTTGCTCCTGCCGCCAACCATACGAAACCGCCTTGAGCAATGCGATTAAAGTTGTCGGCGTGGCGATAATGACGTTCTGGCCCACGCCGTCTTCAATCAACTTCGGATCGTTTTCGAGCGCAGCGCTGTAAAACGTTTCGCCTGGAAGAAACAGCAAAACGAACTCCGGCGCGGGCTGCACTGATTCCCAATAAGACTTCTTGCTGAGTGAACCGATGTGCGATCGCACGATGCGGGCGTGATCTTTCAAACGCGAAATGCGCACTTCGTCATCATTCGTCGAGATCGATTCATAAAAAGCGTCGAACGGAACTTTGGCATCGACCACAATGGTCCGGTTGCCGGGCAACCGCACGATTAAGTCGGGACGAATACGGCCATCTTCAGTTACGACAGTTTCCTGCTCGACGAAATCGCAGTATTGCAGCATTCCGGCCAGCTCGACGACGCGCCGCAATTGAATCTCTCCCCAGCGGCCGCGTACGTGTGGCGTGCGCAACGCTTTCACTAAGTTGCCGGTCTCGGCTTGCAAATGTATCTGGGTGGTCGCGAGCGCTTTCACTTGTTCGCGCAATTCCGAATAGGCGCCGGCGCGTTCCTTTTCGAGTTCGCCAATTTTGCCGTCGACCTTGTCGAGCGATTCCTTCAGCGGCTTGACCAACTGATCGATCGCTTTCTGACGAAATTCCAAATCGCCTTTGGCGCTTTCCTGAAACTTTTGCAGGGTGGCGTTCGCGATTTGCAAAAACGATTGGTTGTTATCGTTCAGCGCATCGCGCGAAAGCGCTTTGAATCGTTGGGCCAACTCGTCGGTTGCGCGATTAAACGACGCAATACGCTCTTCTCCAGCACGCCGCTCGCCTTCCAGCGCCGCTCGTAGTTGAACGTTCTCGGCGCGCGCATTCTTGTGTTCAGAAATTTCGGATTGCAGCGCGTCTCTGGATTGTTGCAGCTCGGCCTCTTTGCCGGACAGCCGCTCTTTCAAGGTGGCCACTTCCGCAACCGTCGCGGCGCCGGCACGTGACTTAAGTAGCAGCCACGCGACGAGGGCACCCGTGAACGCGCCAAGGAAAAGTGCGGCGACGATGAAAAGGCTTTGAGTGTCCATTAAAGACGGATTTTAGCAGTGTTTCAGTAATGAAACAACGTAGCGCGCCCGATAAGCTGGTTAAGCGTCCATCGATCGACAAATTAAGCTTAGCGAACACTTCAGCGGCCGAAGCATCCAACCATGCGCTCGTAAACTTTTCGCGTGACTCGCACGTCGTTCAAATTGTATTCGCGAATCTCAGCCAGCTTTCCTGCCTGATAGAGTTCGAAAACCTTGCTGCCTTCCGCCGTCGCGGTCTTGCTTGATTCAATGCCCAGCGCCCACGCTATGTCATCGAGACTGACAAACCTTTTCGCGCCCAACCACCAGTGATGCATAGTGTCAAAAACGCCACGCACGTTGTATTCGCGCATGTCGACCAGGCGCTTGGCCGAAATGCAATGCACTAAACAACGCTGGAATATGAACGGCAAATCGAATCCAAGAATGTTATGACCAACCAGTTCATCCATCTCGGGATCGAAATCCTTTATGAATTCAAGAAATGCCAGCAGCGATTTTTTCTCGTCCTCCTCAAAACCATCTTCGTCAATTCCAAAGACACGCTCAGTCACCGGCTGATCGATTCCCATATCAAAGCCGGCGACCGGCCCAGTGTGTACCGCCAGCGACAGCAAACGCCCGGACGCAGCGCTCAACGACCCAAGCTGGTAACAACGTTCTTCTTCAGCGGCTATATCGTCCAGATAGCGTTGCTGTTGCTCGAGCCGCATATTTCCGAGCCTTAACAGCCGTTCCAGTTGCGGGCCAATGCGCTCGCGAAAATCGGGCAGCGTCAACGTTTCAATGTCGAGCGTGAAAGCGCGTGGCAAAGAGGGGTCGGAATTTTGATGTTCGCGATATTGATCGAGAGTGATCGGACGGTATTCGGCGACCACAAATTGTGCTCGATCCTGATAGCTTTCCAGTTTGCCGGTTATGCCCCATAACCCCGGTTTTAATTCCGAGCCGGCGGCTAGACTCTCTCCCCAAAATTTCAAACTCAGCGTGCCGGTCGCGTTCCTGCCAATGGCATCGCGGAAAAGTTTTCCCTGCTGCGTGCGGCGCTCGCGCACCGAAGTCACCACCACCATCAGCCACAGATCTTCGCCGTGAGGTATTTCCGGAATTGGTACGTTGCCTCTCATCGTT
>DATENN010000404.1:0-6502 GCA_035275045.1 Pyrinomonadaceae bacterium | reverse complement strand
TTCAATCTTGATCCGGGTAACACGAAAGCCATCTAACGACAGAGTTGACGCGGCGGCGCGAATTCAAATCGACAATCGCCAATTGGAAATCGGCAATGACTTCTCGCTCCCGCCGCTCGCGTCCAACGATTTGTTGGGCGGCGCTTCCGTCGAACACATTCTGAGCAACACACTAGTTTCCAGCTTTAACACTGTCCCGTTAGGGGCATAGTAATCCGTATCTCCGGGGAGCAACACCTTGAGTCCACGCCGGTAGGAAATAATCGGAGTAATACCGTTGATCCCGGGGGAGCGGTAATCGTCATGTTAAGAGTCACCAGTTGATTAACCCCAAGTGCGACTGAGAACGTCTGTGGCGTCACCGTCACACCTGTGGGCAGAGTTGGCACGACGGATATTTGCGGTATTGTTACCGCCGTTAGATTCTGCAAGGTCACGCTGTAGGCATAACTTCCGCTCCCGCCTACACTGCACGCAATCGTTTCTTTGGTTCGGATGAAACAAAGGCACCCGGCCTTATGAATGTCCACTTTCCAGTTGTCGATGCGGCTCACGGAGTAATATTGAGTTGAGATCCCCGTAGCGTATCCAAATTGGATTGGGCCTCCATTGCAAGAAAAATCAGGATTGTTCCGACTCCCAACATTCGAGACTTGCTGAAACTCCTGGGCCGTGTAGTTGCCGTGCACGATTGATTTCCAGAGAGGAGACCCGGTCGGCCCACCTGGATGATCATTCGGAGCGGCGGGATTGCTGACGCTGTTGACACTGTAAAAAAGCTTGCCGCCTTGAACCAGCAGCAGACGATATGTAGGAGTTTCAGTATACGGGTTGAGATCGTACGAGAAACTCACCGAACCAATTGGCCCCTCATTCGACGGCGTATAAGTAAAGGGCAGATACACATGAGCAATCCATATCGCCGGCGGATAGGCCCCTGAAGAAGGAAATTGCATACACGTCTGACGTGTTTGATTGGTGCCGAGCAAAAACTGGGCAGTTCCGCAGTTCTGGGCGCCAACCTGCGCGCTAATGGGAAATGGGATTATCGTGGCAGACCAGTCGGCGTTATTGAAAGTGGTATCGAAAAGCTGTCCATAAGCCTCCAGCGAAAGTGCAAACATCAAGAGCGCACAAGCTGGCGCTAGAAAGCGATGAAGCGTGAGAGAACGTTTCATGTCAGATTCGTCTCCTTTTTTAATGAGCGGTCAGGAAGAGTCTGGCTCTAATTCTAGCATCAGGCTGCTAACAAGGGTCTCAACAGAGTAGCCGCCCAACGGTTGAGTTGACGCGGCGGCGCGATTTCATTCAAGCATCGCCGCACCAAGAAGTCAGTACCGGGAGCGGTAGCGACCGGGTATGTTTTCACGCTCCCGCCGCTCGCGTCCAACGATTTGTTGGGCGCGTTGGTGGTTAAATCACTGCTTCAACTCAATGCGCAGTAGTCGCAATGGTGTCTGGCTCAAGTTCTCGACAGAGTGGGGAGCTTGAGGCGGCATCCAGATCGTGTAGGGAGCCTTCATGCGCGCTTTGTCCGTGCGCGAATCGTAGAGCAACTTGCCTTCGCTATCGTAATCACGAATAAGATCCTCTGCCATGACGTACATCACGCTTGGCCATTTGTGTCCGTGGACAGCTTCGCGCTCCCCAGGCTGGACCGTCACTTCCAGCACGCGCACCCGCTCGTTTTCCAGCACCACTTTATGATTTTGCGGGGCCGCAACCGTGGCATCTAGAGCATCCGGCCACGTCGCAGGATTATTCGAATCATATTTTGTTGGTTGGGGCAATGGTGTTGGGGCTGACGCGGCCGGTGTTTCCTGCTTGAGTTGATCTTTTGGTTTGCAACAAGTGACAACCAGAATCATAAGCATACCAACCAGAAAGACGACTTTCATCAATAGACTCCTTTTGAGGTTTATACGGCGCGCTACTTGTTGTGTCTGAATCGTGCTGCCGTTGACAACTCTTCACGGCTGGCCACTGAATAAAGCGCCCAACGGTTGAGTTGACGCGGCGGCGCGATTTCATTCAAGCCTCGCCGGACCAACTATGATGCGAAACACGCCCCCGCCGCTCGCGTCCAACGATTTGTTATACCGCCGTTGCGCTACGAGATTTGGTCGAGCGCAAAGGGATTGTAGCAACGCGAATTTGTCCTTGAGCAAGAAGCGTCAAGTAAGCCGAGAGTGACCGTTCGTCGTAATTGATCGAGTCTGCAAAGAACGGATTGCCAACGTCAGTGACCGTCGCACGCGGCCAGAGCGAACACAAAGCAATTTGTCGACGACCGTCGGCTGGCGGGTCAACGACTGCCGTTGGGTTAGCGATTTGTTCCGTAGAATATTGGTCAAAGGGAACGCGGCTGACAAGAAATTTTGATAAGCTTTGTTGCGGCCCGGAATAGAGCGGACGCTGATAGGGGAAAAATTCCTTCAGGTCGGTTTCAAGCCACTTCATGCGTTTACCTTTGAAGCGTTCGAGCGAAATCAATCGTTCGAGATGAACGCGTTTCAAAATCAGGCCGTCAGCATGTTTCACCCAGCATTGAATAATGAGGAACAGACCGAGGGCACGGTGTTGTCGGCGTGCGAACTCCCGTTCTTTTAGCTGTGGCATAGATTCACCTCGCGTTAGAGAACTTCGGCGGTATAACGGTGGAGTTGACGCGGCGGCGCGATTTCATTCAACCATCGCCGAATCAATTATCTTGCGAAACACGCTGCCGCCGCTCGCGTCCAACGATTTGTTATGCGCGCGAGGATTTCATGGAGCCGTCGCATTCACGAGAACACGGTCGATTAACAAATAATCAGATCTACGCTTGTCCGCCGTGTGGAATACACAATCGAAGTCTTTTCTAAATTTACGTTCGCCGTCACACTTCCCGATCAGTTGATCACGAACCTGCGCACCGGCAGTGTGCACAATGAAGTCTGCGACTTCTAATCCGGGTTCGCACAAGGATTTATTCATCCTTCGGTATTCAATGGGCACCTCGACACCATCAACGGCAAAAGTGAATTGCGGAAAAAACCTTGCCGCAAGCATATCCGTTCGGTCGGACGCCTCAAAGATCATAGCAATCGAATTGAATGGATAGTGTGTGGCGATTCGTCTGATTCGCTCCACAAGCGTCGCACCGGTCGCGTGATATGGAAGCAAGCTGTCGTCGATGTCAGTTCTATTGTTCGAGATGGCGCAGAAGCGCGAGAAATCATAAACGCGAAAGAAATTGGCGATAGCTTCTATCGGATGTCGCAACTCCGATGCATGCAGCGGTTTGTCGCGGCCACCGAAGAACTGATCTTTCATCTCGTGCCAAGGAAGCCGGACGACGTCCTGATAAGATGATCCCATCTCCGCGCATCCGCCCATTCCGAAAATTGGGAATAGAGCATCGGCAAAGCGTTCGTGCCCAGTTTCATCGATGAAGAGCAGAAGGCAATCTGGCTGGATCGTGAAGTTAGACATGGTTGAGAATCACATTGGTCAAGCGCATAACGGTTGAGTTGACGCGGCGGCGCGATTTCATTCAAGCATCGCCGGACGAATCAAATTGAGAAACACGCTCCCGCCGCTCGCGTCCAACGATTTGTTATGCCCCGCCGTTAAGGGCAGCGCTTGGTCCGTAACTTGGGGGGTAAGTCCTCCCCGAGAAAGTAAACGTAATGTGTAACCCCTCCGAAAAAGCCGGCACCCACATGAGCCTTTTCCCAGACATAAGTGAAAGGCACGGCGACATCCTGGCATTGTTTGAAGAATGAGAAAGGAACGACGAACGCCACAGCATAACCGCCGGGAATTTCGTGTTCGCCAACAGAATCACCGAAGCCGGTCGATTTGATTGTTTGCTTACGACGATTCGCCGCGAGATAGTGAAGGTCAATTAGTTTTCCGTTCTGGATTAAGCGGTCATCTGTGTCAGCCGTTTCAACGAGCAAATTGCAATTCGTGTTGTTGTGTAATCGTAATCTGATTCCGGCAGGCAAACCGCTCATGCGATCGTAGGTAACATATTGAGCTTTTTGACCCGAATCAATCAGTGAGCAGCCACCCCATGCGGTCTGGGCGCGAGCGTTCGAATGAAACACAATCAACGCGAAGATTGCGATCATGAAGAGCCGGTGTGTGTTCATATGAGAGAGGGGCATAACGGCAGAGTTGACGCGGCGGCGCGATTTCATTCAACCTTCGCCGGACCAGGTTTGATCCGAAACACGCTGCCGCCGCTCGCGTCCAACGATTTGTTATGCGGATGCGATGAACGCGCTACCTGGAGGGATGCGTTTGATTCCATTCATCGACAGCCTGTTTGCGCACTCGCTCAAGCACGCCGTTACCATAACGCGCTTCAATGACCGGCAGCGCGGTTTCATTGTAGCCGCGCGTCCGATTGAAGAGGTCGTCATTTACCTCGCATCCCGCGACGTTAACAAGTTCGATGTTGTAGTCGTTGAGTAGATGTTGAGCATAAAGGTCAGGACCGTCCCATTCGGTCGGCATACCGTACGTGCGGTAGCGCAGATGGCCTGCCATGAGATCGAAGTTCGCCTCCGAGCGTCCTTGTCGATAAGCGGCCGTCCAGGTTAGCGGAGCGAGAAAGTCGTGAGCCCTTTGCGTGATCCTCGAGCAGCCCGCAAAGGACAACATCGCAAGCGCCAGAGCGCCGAGAACCAAAAGTACTCGAATAGAGTAAATCATCCGCATAACGGCGGAGTTGACGCGGCGGCGGTCAACTAACCAAGCATCCAGGTCTCGCGAATGGAAAACAAGCTGATTCCGCTCGCGTCCAACGATTTGTTGGGTTGCGCCCGACGTTACAAGTATTCAACTGAGTTACCATGCGCATCGCGAAATACTAAGTACCGCGTGCCGCGTGGCATGTCAACGCCGTTTGCGCCAGCGCGTTTTTCTTCGATTAAGCGCATCTCAGGCGACTGGTAGATTTGGCCCGGTATGTCCCGACTACACGATACGCAATAGATATTTTCCCATCGCCACACGATGCGCCAGACGTTAGTTTCATCAGGTTCTACAAAAATATGAACGTTGCTAGCGGAATCGGGAGACGTGATCCTTACAACCACGTAGGCGCGCTTCTTTTCGCGCCAGTGGTTCCAGATGAAGTCGCGCGCCTTCCGATAGGATGGTTGGCAGCGAGGAGATTCTCGACTGAAAGGCGTCTTGCATCCACGGTGACCGCCAAAAGCATAATCTGACACGTTCCGGTCGGCGGTTGGTGTTTCCTTCGTCGGCGAAGGCGTCGGCGGGACTGCGGAAACTGGAATCGATGATGTTTGTCGGGTTTGCGGTCCGATCCGTGAACAAGCGGCTACTGAAGCAAGGAGTACGAAAACAAAAATTGTCTTTCGAAACATAGCGCCAGTTCGGTTAGATGTTCGTGAGAGACTAAGGTTCCGATTGCATTAACAATGAGCAACCCAACGGTTGAGTTGACGCGACGGCGCGATTTCATTCAAGCATCGCCGGACGAATTATGATGCGAAACACGCTCCCGCCGCTCGCGTCCAACGATTTGTTATGCGTCCGCCTTTGGTCTGGCGCGGAATCTTACATGTTTAATCAATTCATCTGGGCCGCGGGCAAATTGTTTTCCATTGAATGCGGCCCACTGCTCAGAGAGAAGACTCGCAACAGCGCTCGTGTATTTGCCCCGATTGTTCTGCGAGTTTTGAAGAATAAGGTCCATCACGGCCTTGCGTCCAGCAACGTTGGTTAGATGCCGTTCGTTGAGAAGCCAAGCCGCATTGATTTCAACGAAGCGCGGTTCGCCAGCTCGCGTGCGCTTCGTGAAACATTGCGCCACCCGTTTAGCCACAGTCGTAGGAGGCAAAATCCAGACTGCATCGTTAAGGATAATGAGAAGACCGTAAGCATCCGGAATATCAAACGTGCGTTTGGTTTCGCGAATCTGACGGTTTGCTTTTTCAACCGCGCCCTCTACGGATTCTGTTATGGCGCGGTATAACGTCTCACGGATTTCGTCGCCATCGGGGATCGTTTCGAGGACAGGATCCAGACCGGTGGAGGAAACCTCCTGAAATTCGGGCCTGTCCATGTGTGGCGCAAGTATGGGTTGCATCTTGGGTGCTGTGTCGGTCTGCAGCGACTTTATTTCCACAACGATGTGTCGAGCCTGAAGAAAATAATCAGCGTGGTCAGCGGCTGCCTGTTCTTTGGTGAGGTCGAGTAAATCAATCGCTTCGGCACCAACCTGTGCGCCGAGAAATCCAGTAAAGCGGTTTAGAAAGGTATCGTTTGCCATTTTTAGAGAGGACGCATAACGGTCGAGTTGACGCGGCGGCGCGATTTCAATCAAGCATCGCCGGACCAATCATGATGCGAAACACGCTATCGCCGCTCGCGTCCAACGATTTGTTCGATGCGTTCACCACCCCGCACCATACTCTTCACCAGCGACGAGAATTGCACAACGCCAAGGAGCCAATTAAGGCCGAATAAAAACAGCCACCCCAAC
>DATENN010000403.1:0-9082 GCA_035275045.1 Pyrinomonadaceae bacterium | reverse complement strand
GCTGGCGCCGGCGCGAACAGGTCCGCTGGTTCATTTGTGAAGGAGGCGACCTTTACGATTCCAGGCCTCGACGGTTTTTCGCAACCCGTCTCGCTGGCGTTGCCACTCACGGCGATGGCCTCGAGTTTGGGGCAGGATTTTGACGGCATTATCGGAAGCGACTTCATCGAGGGATTTGTAGTCGAGGTTGATTATCAGACCAGAACCCTGACGTTGCATGACAAAGATGAATTCAACTATTCAGGTCAGGGCGAAATCGTTCCTATCAAACTAAACGGAGCCGGCCACCCGGAAATTGAGGCCGAGGTGACCCCACTCGGCGGTTCAGCGGTAAAGGGAAAATTTGTGGTGGATATGGGGTCGGGATTGGCGCTCGCGCTTTACAGTCCGTTCGTCAGACAGCGCAATCTTCTTAATGGCCTGAAGACTATGCCGGCGTTGGGTGGGCGCGGCGCAGGCGGCGTCGTCACGGGAAGACTTGGGCGAGTGGCGGAATTGAAAATCGGCAAGTACACGATTGCACAGCCCATCACTTTCTTTTCCGAAGATCAAAGCGGCGCATTTGCAATCGACTCGGTGCTGGGAAATATTGGCGCGCAAATCATGGCGCGCTTTCGCGTGTTTCTTGACTACAGTCGCAGTCGATTGATCGTTGAACCGAACGCGCGCTTCGCTGAACCATTTGATCGCGCCTTTGCCGGCTTCAATTTGCTTGCGGAAGGCGCAGACTATCGAACCTTTCGCGTAGCGCAAATTCAGCCCGACTCGCCCGCGACGGAAGCCAACCTACAGCAAGACGACGTCTTAATCGCAGTTGACGATAAGCCTGCATCGCAAATGACGTTGACAACTATTAATCAGTTATTCGAGCGCGCAGCATCGTTCAAACTCACCGTGCGACGCAAAGACCAAACGGTGAGTTTAACCCTAACCACGCGAAGAATGATTTGAGTGCAAGCTTTTATGTAGCTGCACTGCGAGATTTTGTGCGCGCCTGACCCCGCCTTTCGACGACGCAACATTGAAGGTGTAGGATTGTGAAAATAATTAGTCATTCAAAGGGGTTTCAGTGGCCGCATCAAAGTTGCCGGTTTCTCTGCGCGCTTTCCGGCATCGCAATTATCAGTTGTTTTTTGGCGGACAACTGATTTCTGTTTGCGGCACGTGGATGCAGTCAGTGGCCCAAAGCTGGCTGGTCTATCGCTTAACCGGTTCAGCCGCGTTACTTGGTCTTGTTAGTTTTGCGCAACTGATTCCCGTCTTCCTGTTAGCGCCAGTTGGCGGCGCTATCGCCGATCGCAACTCGCGACATCGCATCCTTATAGTTACCCAGATCATCGCCATGGTATTGGCGTTTGTGCTGGCTGGACTCACGCTAACCCACACTGTTCAAGTTTGGCACCTATTTGTCCTGGCAGGACTGCTGGGAATCAACTACGCGTTTTATGTGCCGGCGCAATCGGCGTTCGTCGTGGACATGGTCGGTAAAGAAGATTTGATGAACGCGATTGCGCTGAACTCTTCAATGGTTAATGGCGGACGGATTGTCGGACCGGCCGTGGCTGGAATTTTGGTCGCCGCGATTGGCGAAGGCTGGTGCTTTTTTCTAAATGCCGTCAGTTACGTCGCGGTGCTTGCCGGACTGCTGTGGATGCAGATACCGCCTCATCGAAAAGTTTCTTTTCCCGCTTCACCACTAAAGGAGATTGTCGAGGGCTTTCGATTTGTTGCCACGACGGCGCCGGTGCGGGCGTTGCTATTGTTGCTCGGTGCAGTCAGCCTGTTTGGAACGCCATACACCGTCTTGATGCCGATCTTTTCCGACCAGATTTTGCATCACGGCGCCAGTGCGCTCGGATTGTTGATGGGCGCATCAGGCTTGGGGGCGTTGATCGCAGCCGGAGCTTTGGCTGCGCGCAGTCGTCTCCGTGGGTTGGGTTGGTGGGTGGCTTTTGCAACTGCAGGTTTCGGCGGCGCTTTAATCTGTTTCAGTTTGTCGCGCACTTTCTGGCTTTCAATTGTGCTGCTGATTCCCGTCGGTTTCGCAATGATGATCGAGATGGCGGCGTCGAATACGTTGATTCAGGCAATGGTTCCCGACAATCTGCGCGGCCGCGTGATGGCGGTCTACTCAATGATGTTCATGGGAATGGCGCCGATCGGCGCACTGCTGGCGGGCTCGCTGGCGCAGCGACTGGGTGCCCCGCAAACCGTGCTGCTCGGCGGCGCTGTTTGCATTCTCGGCTCAGCGGTTTTTGCTTTACGCTTGCCGAAGCTGCGCAAAGAGGGAAGAAAAATTATCATCAGTCTTCAAACAACTGCCGCGTCGCCGGCGGAAGAATTGAATGAAGCGAGCGCGATGGCAGCGAACTGAAGCTGCGCAAATGTTCGATAACGTTTGTTCTTAAACTTTTGACAGGAGTAAATAATGAAACGTAATGCTTCGGCCGCCTGGACTGGCGGCCTAAAGGATGGCAAAGGAACTATTTCGACCGACAGCGGCGTGCTGGCGAATACTCAATACTCGTTCAGCACGCGTTTTGAAGATGGCGTTGGCACTAATCCCGAAGAATTAATCGCCGCGGCCCACGCTGGTTGCTTTTCAATGGCGCTTTCCGGTCAGTTGGGTCAGGCAGGATTGACCGCAGACAGTATAAACACTACCGCCAGTGTTTCGCTCGAAAAGACGGACGCGGGTTTCGCAATCACAAAAGTGCACCTCGAAGTGAAGGCAAAAGTTCCCGGAGCAACCGACGAACAGTTCAACACTGCGACCAGTAACGCGAAGACAGGCTGCCCGGTCTCGAAATTACTGAAGGCGGAAATAAGTATGAACGCGACACTCGAGACTTAACGGCCAAAACTTTTCCTGCAAAGTAAAAAGGGCGCCGCCGGCAATAGTTAACGCAGGCGGCGCCCAACAATTTTGGAACGAAGCTTTGGCGAAAGTCACGGATTCGTCTTTGCTTCTTTAGGGATGCTTCTTCACATAGATCGTGCCGCGGGGACTTAGATTCGCCTTTTGCGCCAGCGCGTACAAGGCTGAATCGACGATTGATTGGTTTTCCAGGCGAAAGCTGGTGACACCGCTGACGTGCGTATCCGGATCACTAAACTGCAACGTCAAATAACGCACCTTTCTTTTGATCAATCCAAGGGGGAAACCGAAATAAGGAACATTGCTGGCGACCGTCGCAGCCGTCGGTCTTTTCTTTTGCGTATCAGCAAACGCGGAGGTCACTGCGTTGTATGGAATAAACAAAACTTCCTGGCCGTCCTTCTTGAAAAGTAAACGGCTGTTGGTATCGTCAAAACTCAAGGTCCCATCCATCGTATGGGTGTGGCCAAAGACGCCGCCTTCATATTTTGCCTTCATAGTTTGCGGCGGCGCCGGCGGAGTTGCTTTGGAGGCATCGGTCGGCTCCATGCTGCGCGGGCGTTGCGCGAACGCGGCGACGGTCAGCAGCGACGTTAAAAAGAGAACACTCAGAAACTTCATCCTTACCTCCAAAAAATTTAAGACTGTTTCGCGACTGGCCGCACGCGCTCCACGGATTCTTTGAAATCCGTGTCGTTGGGAGC
The DNA here is from genome assembly GCA_035275045.1 of Pyrinomonadaceae bacterium. Lineage (GTDB taxonomy): Bacteria > Acidobacteriota > Blastocatellia > Pyrinomonadales > Pyrinomonadaceae > PSRF01. The sequence goes on along the minus strand of DATENN010000403.1, from coordinate 5,500 downwards.
GAGACTCAAACCCTTCTCATAAGCGGCCATGGCCTTCGCATACTGCTTGGTGACTTCATACGCGTATCCGAGCTCACGATAGACGTTCACATCGGACGGAGACTTTTGACTGGCAGTCTGTAATGCTGCAATCGCTTTGGGGAAATTCTTGGCGCGAGACTGGGCCACGCCAAGTAGATAAAACGTAACGCCTTTGGCATCAGGCTGCAGCGAAGCGCGTTCCAACGCCGCCGCTGCGCGTGAATACTGTTGCGATCCAATCAGAGCCTGGCCGAACAATGTCACAGCCTCTGCATCGGTGCGTACTTTGATGAGCCCTTCCCCCGCGCGCACTGCGTTTAAATAATCGGCACTTGCTTTTTCGGTGTCGGTGCTCAATGCCGCACGACGCAGGTAGGCCGACGTCAATAAGGTCCAGGCCGCGGCAAAACGCCCGTCGATCACCGTAACGCGGTTGAGTGCGGCGATTGCGCCGTCCAAATCGTTTTTGCCTACTGCGATCTGCGCCAGATAGAAAAGCGATGCTGAATCTTTAGGGTTTGCTTTGACTACGGCATTGAAAGTCTTCTCCGCGTCCACGAGTTTCCCCGTCTTATATTCAGCAAGTCCGCGATAGTAAAGCATGGCCGGGTCCGGAGTGGCGCCGGGCCGCGTGGTTGCAGTTACGAGCAAAGGCAGCGCGCGCTCAAAATTTTCGGAAAGCACATACGCCTGGGCCAACGCGTCCGCAGTGTTCACGTCGTCGCGCTTGGAAACCTCCTGCAGGTTGACAGCCTTTTCAAGGTCCTCGATTGCCTGCGGGTACTGCTTCAGATTTAACTCTGCGAAACCTGCAATCTTCCAGGCTTCAGGATCATTTGGAAACTGCGCCGCGACCGCTTTCGCCTCTTTTGCCGCTTCGGCAAATTGCTTCTGCTGCAAAAGCTGGTACGCATGGGAAGTGTCACCCGCGCCAACTGTGTTCACTACCGGTTTGACCGGCTGCACATCAATCAGTGGCCGGTCTGAATTATTCCGCGCCGTTGGGCTGGGCTTTGGCTCCGGCCGCAACAACGGTTCTTCAGCGGGCTTTGACGGCGTTTTAGTAACTCGCCGCGGCCTGCTGGATTGAGCAGCCACGTGGCACACCACCAACAGCGATAAGACACTGACCACCAGCGCCCGACGGAAATACTTATTTGACATACGATTAAGGGGAGAAGTTATTGAGTTGAGTAAAACCCGAAATACGGAATTAATTGCCACGTTTCGGATGCTGGAACGCACTTTTTAGTTTGCCGTGGAATGCAAAGAGCTAGGCAGAACAAAGGGCAAAGGGCAAAGCGCTAGGGGCCGAGGGCAAACGGCAAAGCGCGAAGGTTAACGAGGAAAGGTTACTTCTCGCTCTTTGCCCTTAGCTCTTTGCCCTCGCGCTTTGCCCCCAGGCCTTTGCGCTTTGCCGCGCTTAAAAATTCAGCTTAAAGCCAAATTGGAATTGGCGTGGATCGTAGACAGCAGTCGTCTTGCTGTAGTAGCGACCATTGCTCGCGCGTTGGCCAAAGGCGTTGACGTCACTGAACAGTGGCGACGCGGCGGCTTCGTTGAAACGATTGAAGAGGTTGAACCCCTCCGCGATTAAGTCCAAGCGTACATTCTCGCCCAGGCGAATGCCACGCATGACTCGCATATCGAGCGATGCATAACTATGGGTGATGCCCGCATTCCGGCCCAGCGTGCCGGCGGTGAACGCCGTCGTTGGGATGAACAAAGTTCCATCGGCGGCCACGCTTGGTCGATCAGTAGAGCCCTGGAGATCGCCGTTGGTATCAACACCGGTCAGAATGTTGAATGGCCGGCCTGACGAGAGTTCAAGGATGGGCGCGACCGTGAAATCCGACAGGAAGCGATGCATCCTGCTATCAGAATTACGCCAGGCACCGGGTGATGTGATCGCGCCGCTGAATACAAAACGGTGGCGCTGGTCAAACAAAGAGTCTGCACGCTCTGCTCTGAAGTTGCGATTGTCCTGCGGCTTGAGCAGAGTTTGCAGATCGCTCGAGTCGTCTATCGAATGCGACCAGGTGTAAGACGCGAGGAAAGTGTAGTTATTCGCAAAGCGACGCTTCACTTCCAAATTTAACGCATTGTAATTGGAGTTGCCGTCAGACAATTGCGCGTCAACTTCGCCGAACGGCGAAATCAGACCCGGCGTTCGAACCGAGCTGCCAATCACGCTATCGAAAACCGCCTTGCTTACTCCGTTCGCCTGCAGGAAGAAGTAGTTCGGTCCCGTCGGCCGGAAAAAATTCGCCGCGATCGGACTGACGACTCCCTGGCCCAAAGCATTCCTGCCTACGAAGCCTGGAATAATTACGGTGTAACCCGGCGGACAGGGTGTGCCGCCTGGAGGCGCCGGGCAGGCTGTCGGTAACGACAGGGCAATGGCTTCTGCGTTAGCGACCGGATTACGTCCGGCAAATCGGCGGAAGTTTTCAATCAACAGATCGGCGCGCGGCGCATTGATGTCCTCCGGATGCGGCAGATGGTGCGCGCCCACGAAAATATAGCTGGCTGAGAAAGAAGTGTTCTTGGTCAGCTCTCGTTCCAGGGTCACGTTCGCCTGGTTGGCGTACGCATACTGAAAGTCTTTTGCGACCGCGAGCGTGAACGGGAAAACCGGACCAAAACCTACGAACGTTTGATCGTTAAAGCGGACTCTGCCGGGCAGGTACTGCGAAGTCGCGGCTACTCCGGGCGTGGTAAACGCAGGCGAGGGGCAAAGTGCATTCGCGCTTGCCGGCGAACAAACCGTGCCCTGGAAAATCTGCAGCGGATTCAACAGTTGATTGGGCGCCGGACTGCCGGGCAGCACATTAAAGTACTGCTGTTGTTGCGCGGCGTCCGCGATATCAGAGTTGAAAGCAACCGCGAGCAACGGGTGATCGTAAAACAACCCGTACGCCGCACGAAGAACTGTCTTCGAATCGTTATTAATGTCCCACGCAAAACCAACGCGCGGCGCAAAGTTGTTTTTGTCACGCGGGAATCCCTGCTGTACTCCCAACTGATCCTGCGCCGCAAGTAGATCGGCCGCACTCAGTGACAAGCCGCTAAGCGGATCTCTGAACGGCGTTGTCGCAATCGGATCAGTTAACTCGACGTCATAGCGCACGCCATAGTTGAACGTAAGGTTTGGCCGGACTTTCCATGAATCCTGCGCATAAACAGCCATTGGCCGATTTCTAATCGCGCTGTTTGGGTTACCAAATCCCTGAATATAAACGCCCGGAAAACCGAAACCGTACGATTGCACCGGCGTCAGTTCCGGCGGACTGCAAAACGCGGGGGCCGGGCTGACCAGACATGCCGGTGTAGCCACGGCGCTGTTTAAGAAAAGGTTAAGAACGCCCGGTGAAACGCCACTAAAGTTAAAAAGACCCGGGAAGTTAAGTTCAAATCGCGCACTGACATCGATGCGATTGATGTCATAGCCGAACTTGAATGTGTGCGTTCCATGAATCCAATTCAGGTTATCGGTTACCTGATAACGCTTCTCGGTCCGGTTCACCGGCGAAAACGGATTCGATCCCATAAACGCCGCGCCGATTACTTGAATTGCGGTGCCGGGGATTTGCGAATCGAAAGTCGCCTTGCGACGTCCGAAGTTGAAACGGACTTCGTTGACAACCGTATTTGATAGTGTGGATGCCAGCGAAGCCACGAACGAAAGATCACGCAACCGTTGAATACCAGTGCGCGAGAAATCGTTCTGGCCCACCGTCTGGTTCTGTGATTCGTCCTGAATGCCGGTGAGGTCGCTCGGGTTGTAACCAAAGCGCAATGTCATCACGTTCCGATGACTGAATTCGTGATCTCCACGAACCGAAAAGAATGTGGTTGATTCTGAAATCGGAAAGACGCGTGACAAGCTGTTCAGCGGACGGAAAGCGATTGGCTGGCCGTTACCATTGACGGTAATAAAATTCGGCACAGCAAGATTGTTTGCCGCAGTCGGTACCGGCGCTCCCGTCAAGACAAAACGGCCGCCGATAACTGTGCCTGCCGGAATTGCACCACCCGGACTGCGCAAGGTGCTGACACCATTGAGGCCAATCTGGCCGCCCGAGGACGCGAAAGTTGCATAAGCGATCGCGCGTTGAATACGAGCTGGATCAAGCGAGGCTAATTCGCCACCGATGAACGTCACCTGCGCGGGCGTCAAATTGCTGTAGACATTCGTGAACGGCAAAAACGGTGCGCCAATGGTAATGCTACTGTTTAAGCCGGCGGCGACATCGCTGGTAAAGAAACCCGATTCCTGACGCCGCCGTTGCTCAAAGCTGGTAAAGAAGAAGGTGCGGTCCTTAACTATTGGACCACCGAGCGTGGCGCCGTATTGAACGCGGGTAAAGCCAGGCTTCTTATTAGGATCGTTATCAATCAGTGGCGCTAATCCATTGCGCGCCTGAATGGATTTATGCCGCAGGAACCCAAAAACATTGCCGTTGAAATCGTTGGTACCGCTTTTGGTAACCACGTTGACGATGCCGCCGGTTGCTCTTCCAAACTCGGGCGCATACGAGTTGGTGGCAACTTGATATTCCTGGACCGCTTCCTGACTAACGGTAGAGCGCGCCGCATTGATCGAATTGTCCGTGTAGTCTGCGCCATCGACCTGCACCAGCGTCGAACGGCCTCGTTGGCCACCAATGTTCAAGCCTGATGTCGGCGCTGGTCCAATCGGGCGGCCGTTATCACGTCCGACGGTCGAGAGCGTAAGCGCGAAACCGGTCGCGCTACGTTCGTTGATCGGCAGATCGTTGATACGTCTCTGATCGATTGTGTTCGAGACGGTTGTGCTTGAGGATTCGACCAGCGAAACCTCCGCAGTGGAAATATCAACGGTCGCGCCCACCTCGCCGACTGTCAGCGGTATGTCGAGATCCGCTCGTTGTCCGACCGTCAGCGTCACACTGGCGATACGACCGCGAGAGAACCCGGTTGCCTCTACCGTCACTTCATAATCTCCGGGAGGCAGGTTCGTTATCTGGTAGTAACCCTCGTCATTTGTCGTGACTTCGCGCGAGAAATTTGTCGCGGCGTTACGCACCGTCACGGCGGCTCCGGCGACCGCGGCGCCAGACGGATCACGTACATAACCCTGCATGTCCGCGGCGTTCGATTGCGCCTGACCGAACGCGACGTTCGCGCCGAGGAGAGCGGAAATGACTGCAAGAACCAAAAACGTAGATAGTCGAATGTAAGACTTCAGCGAGTGCGTAGGGGACGCAAACATCATTTCATTCTCCTTCGGATATGATTTGACTTAGTGTGAACTTTCGATTCGCAAGTGGACTATTGCGACCCAAACATCATTTCTATGCTGCCGCGTAAGTCTGGGGAGCGTTAGGTCGACGAAGTGACGACCTCTTTTGAGAAGGCGCCGAGGCGCACGCTGACGAAATTGCTCAGCCGTTTTACTCCATAAACTCCCCTTCTGGCAAGCACTTCCTGCTACATC
>DATENN010000402.1:0-13047 GCA_035275045.1 Pyrinomonadaceae bacterium | reverse complement strand
CGCCATGAATAATTCCCGGCAAGCCCAGGCGGATTATGCACCAGTCGAACCCGGGCGTGCGGCGGCGGCGGCTTTCCCATCCATCCATCCACTTACCGCGGTCGGTATACTTTCCCTCAATGAAAATCGGCGCGGCCGCTTTCAGCAGATTTTCCTTTGGCGCAAAGAAATCGTCGTTGGCATACAACACCGAGCCGCCAAGTTTTTCTGACGCGAGATCAACCAGCTCAGTAAAATCCATTGTAGCCTTCCGGATGAGACACGAAATTGTGCAACCCGTTTTGAATTGTGATGGCACGCGGCACCCAGCGGCAAACTAATAGTCTGCGTTACACCAGCAAGACGCCTGACGCGCGGCGAATAAATTCGCCGTCATCATATATCTTTTGGCCGCGAAGAAAAGTTTGTTCTACGACTCCGGTTAGAGTGCGGCCTTCGTAAGGTGTCAGTTTGTGTCGGTGATGCAACGCCTCGCCGCTGACTTCAAATTCCTTTTCCGGATTCCAAATCACAATGTCCGCATCATGTCCGACAGCGAACGTGCCTTTGCGTCGATTAAGGTTAACGAGTTCTGCCGGAGCCGCGCTTAACCAGCGAGACAGGTCGATCAACGAGTGCCCGCGACGTTTTGCTTCGGTCCACATGATCGGCAATCGCAATTGCAACGAAGATATGCCTCCCCAGGCAGCGAGAAAATCGCCAGACTCGCGCAGCTTCATGTCGGGCGGACAGGGCGAATGATCAGACACAATCATGTCGATCGTCCCGTTCGCAAGCGCCTGCCACAACTGTTCGTTATTCTCTCGTTCGCGAATTGGCGGACAACATTTAAATTCGGTCGCGCCATCCGGAATTTCTTCGGCCGCGAACGCGAGATAATGCGGACATGTTTCAACAGTAAGAGCTAACCCTTCAGCTTTTGCGTTTCGCAAAAGAGGCAACGCGTCCGCTGATGAATGATGAACAATGTGCACCGTCGCTCGAAATTCGCGGGCCAACTCGATCATTAGCTCGACGGCTTGATTCTCGGCAGCGCGCGGTCGTGACGCCAGAAAGGTTTCATATTTCGCGCAACTCGACTCCGTATTGCTCTTTGAGTCGCAGTGGCCTCCCGCGTCGTCGATTGGTCCCGGGACTTCGGCGTGAACGATCAACGTTGAGTTCAAGCGAACGAGTTCGGGCAAAGCCTCGCGCAGATCGGCTTCGGTAACATTCGGAAATTCATCCACCCCTGAATGGATCAAAAAACATTTGAAACCAACGACGCCTGCTTCCCGCAACCCTTGCAGTTGGCTCGTGTTTCCAGGAACGACACCGCCCCAAAAACCGACGTCGACAAAGCACTTGTTGCGAGCCGCCGCTAATTTTTCATTCAGTCCGCTGAGCGTTGTAGTCGGCGGGATTGAATTCAATGGCATGTCAACAATCGTTGTTACGCCGCCCGCGGCTGCTGCTCTCGTCGCGGTTTCGAAACCTTCCCAATCTGTGCGGCCCGGCTCGTTGACGTGAACGTGAGTATCCACCAGCCCGGGCATTACCACTGAATCGTCCGCTTCAATTACTTCGCAATCCGTTTCTACCTCATCGTACGCGCGGATCGCCGAAATTTTTTCGCCCGCAATATAAATCGATGCGGGCGAAACGCTTTCCGGCAGCACTACTTTCGAGCCCCGTATGACAAGTGCTGGCTTAGTCATTAAAAACGCAATTACTATCGACGGGTCAGGTGAACGTCGGCGGTGGCGGTGGTAAATTCGATCCGGGCTCAAAAGATGCGAGTCCGAAAACCTGTTCGTAGGCCACCGCAATCGCCGCGAAACTAACAGGCAAAACCAGGAACACGCCGACGTAACACAAAAGGACCCCAACAAAACTTAACAGCCCGTTTAGCAACAGCATTCCGAGCAATTGCCAAAAATTTGCCATGCCCGCCTTAATGCTTAATTTGACCGCATCGAGTCCCTTCATTTTGCGGTCCACGATTAATGGATAGGCGAACGTGAACCCAACAGAGACGATGATCAGGATTACAACCATCACCAGCCAGAAAACAGCGAAGAAACCAAAGAAGGTCAGCATCGCCGTGGGATCGGGTTCGCCGTTGCGCGGGATCATGAAAATCATTCCCACATAAAACAAGATGTATGACGGCACGAAAATTACCATTACCGGCACCAGGTGCAGCAACGTCGCTATTAGACTATCGGTAAAGAAATCGAAACCCTTGAATAAATCATTGAATTCAATTGGTTGCCCGCGGCGCGTTTTGAAGAGCGTCAAATAAATCCCGCACATCATCGGCCCCATCAAAATACCGAGCGGCACAACACTGCCAATCAAGACGCCTACCACTGTCAGCCCGACAAACAACCAGTATCGACTGCGAACAAGATCCAAACCTGCTTTTACGCATTCGACTGGTCTGACGGCCTTTGGTCGATAGTCGGCGGTGATAAACGGCATGCTCATTCGCTTTCTCCTTAGTTATTAGCCGCTGTCGCAGCCCAACCGGCCTTTTCAATAATCGGTCGCAGGTATCCTTTGATAGCTTCGGTGTAAAGCAGCGCGCCCATTTCGTTTGGATGGCCGAGCGAAGCATAACGACAGATCAATAAGCGGTCCTTGCGGTCGCGTTTCTCGGCCTCGGTCTCTTTGTGTTCCTTGGGCTCCTTGAATGTTTCTTTACAGCTGCGCAGGCGGCTGTCGCGCACCTCGTCGTCGGGTTTATAAGCCGCAGTGCCAAATGAGAGTACGACTATAAACTTGCGCAGGCCTGACAGGTTTGTCGAACCAAAAATAAAATTCCACAGCAATGTGTTAGCAGCCGAGAAAGAATGCTCGGGCCAGAAATCAATTTCTACAAACGAAACGCGTGGCTGACCGTTGGTTGAGAGTTCCGAATTAATCGCGCTGACCGCATCGGCGAGGTCCGCCGTCGAAGTCGAATACCACAGCTCGGATAAATTGATCAGCCGGGCTCGCATTTCTTTATCTGACATTCGCTTTGCTTCGGGCCGCTGGTTATTTAACTTTTTCGCAAGCAAACGTATGAACGCGTTGTCGGCGGTGCTGCCGGAAATGATCCGGTAGTAACCGGTCACCATGACGTACGCGTTTGGAAAGATTGCCGTCACCCGCTTCAACAGGTCGTGCATGCCAACTTTGCAATTCGTATTGATCCGCTGTCGCAACCATTCAGGATCTGTTGTCACATTTAACAGATTGCTAACGTCCACGTCGTTGACGCAGCCATCAAGCAATATCAAGTTAACTTTCGCGGCCGCTGGTCCATAGAATTCGCGCGCGCGATCGAGTTGTTCGTTGACCGAGGGATAAGGAAGATTGACTTCGCCGTCGTCTGACTGAAAGCGGAAGGACGCCGCGGGAGCGCCGGACAGCAGAGCTCCGGACCGCGCGAAAATCTTAAGGTTAACTTCTCTCTTAGTTTTCTCTTCAAGCCAACACTTTACGCGCCAGGAAAATTTTTCCTGCTGGTTTAGGCCCTGGCCCCACATGATCGAATCACCCAGCACCAACATTTCCAGCGCCGGATCCGCGCCCTGTTTGACGCTGTTCGGGCACTGCGCCTGCGCGTCCAAGGCCAGAAAACATAAAGTAGCCAACGCGACAAACAAGAGCGGGAGTTTATGGATGCCGGAGTCGCGCATGAATTGTCTAGCGGAAAGCCAAACGTGAGATTAAGCAATCAAGCGGCGTAGAAAATCTTCAAGCAAATTAAGACTGACGTTTAGCCGGTAATTACGAGTTGAACGTATGTCGTCTATGGGAACGATTTCGGTAGCGAGCGCAGTTTTGGCTTTCGTGATCAAGTCCGGATCTATCTTACTGCCGCGCAAAACAGTTTCTGTTTTCACGCAACGTAACGGCACCGGCGCAACGCTGCCCATCGCTATGCGCACATTGTTAATCGAATTGTGTTCAACTCGCGCGGTTCCGGCAAAGCAGATTTTGGAAATTGCCTGCGCCTTGCGCGTACCGACCTTTCGATAATACTGCATCAGCGAATTTGTGTTTCGCGGCAAGCGAATTCGCGCCAGCAATTCGTCGGGCTGCAAATTCATTTGTTTGTAGCCGGTATGAAATTCATGATAGGGAAGCCATCGCTCGCCCTTTTTTGAAAGCAACTGCAGTTGGGCGTCGTAAGCGAGCAACGCTGGTGGCGAATCCGCGGCTGGTGAAGCATTCACAATGTTGCCCCCCAACGTGCCGCGATTTTGGATCGCAAGGCCGCCGGTTTCGCTTGCTGCGCTGCATAACATCGGAAACTCAGCCTGCAACGTGGCATCAGCCTGAATGTCTGTATACGTCGTCAAGGCACCAATTGTGACGTGGGCGGTGGTCACTTCAATGCCGCGCAGCTCATCAAGGTTCCAGATGTTCAAATAGTTTCGATGCGGCAGCTTTCCCGCTTCCAGCAACACCATCAAATCGGTGCCGCCGGCAAATGGGCGCCAGACGCCAGGCTCGCGCGCGAGCGTGTCCAGCACGGTCGCCAGATCGCCAACAGAATTCAGTTGATAAGAAGGAACGTAAGCGCGCATCAGGTCCTGCAAGCCCGCACAACAGATTCAAATATTTTCATGTAGCCAGTACAGCGACAAAGATTTCCAGCGAGTCCGGTGCGGATATCGGATTCAGTCGGATTAGCATTGCGGGACAAGAGATCAACGGCTGCCATCACCATGCCGGGAGTACAAATGCCGCACTGCGCTCCACCACAGTCAATGAATGCTTGCTGTACCGCATTCAATTGCTCGCCATTGGCAACGCCCTCGATCGTTTTAAGTTCAGCGCCTTCGGCTTGGGCAACGGGGACCAGGCAACTATTGACGATGCGTCCATCCAGCAGCACAGAACATGCGCCGCACTCACCTTCGCCGCAACCTTCTTTCGTCCCGGTAAGTTGAAGTTGGCCACGCACCACATCAAGCAGACGCTCCATCGGGTGCGCCTCAATCGTCGCGTTCTCACCGTTAATCGAAAAGCTAATTTTCACCGATTGATTGCCATCTCTTCCATCAGGTTTTCGGGCAGCAACGGTATGCGATTGAGACTTAAACCAGTTGCGTGTTCGATAGCATTCACGATTGCCGGTGCTGGTCCATCCATCGGTAATTCGCCAATTCCTTTTGCCCCTCCCGGTCCATAGGCATACGGATTTTCTTCAAAGTAAACCCGAATCGGCGGAATATCAGCGGGCGTCGGAATGATGTAGTTAGTCATCTGATTGTTCGCCATGCGCCCGTTTTGCCAAACGACGTTTTCAAAAAGTGTGTAACCGATGCCTTGCGCGACGCCGCCTTCGATTTGACCGGTCGCTAAAACTGGATTGATAACCCGCCCCACCTCCTGGATGGCAACGAAGTCATCGACGCGTGCTTCGTACGTCAACAAATCGACTGAAACCTCCGCCACATAAACCGCCCAGGCAAAAGCTCCATACGCGTCGCCCTGATACTTTTCGTCGTCCCAGTAAATATTCGGCGGCGCCTGGTACGAGCTATTAGCTTTGAGAGGTCCAAACTTTTCGTGGTACTCGCGGCACGCGCGCTGAAAATCGGACTGCGAAAAATTTTCGCCGAGCAGTCCGCTACCGATTAGTGTTTGCTTCAATCCGATCACAGCGGATTCAACCAACTTGCCCACAACCATGCAGGTGCGCGACGCCACGGTAGGACCGCTGTTGGGCACATGGGCGGTATCCGGTTGTACTACCTCGATCAAATCGTAGTCGATGCCGAGAGCTTGCGACGCGATCTGCGCAAAAATCGTGTTCGTTCCCTGGCCGATCTCCGTGCTGGCAGCAAGAATCCGCACGCGGCCTTCAGCTGTCGCTTCAGCGCCGACCACCGATGCCAGGTAAACCTCGCCCGAACCGGTGAAACCCGCGCCATGCATGAACGATGCGAAGCCGATGCCTTTTTTGACGCTCGATCTGGCGTTCTGTTCAGCAAAAAAGTCGCGCTTCTTATGATAGTCAGTCAGCTCAAAGGCCCGATCGAGTAATCGATTTAGATCGACAGCTTCGCGAATCACCTGGCTCGTTGCTGTCGTCTCACCTTGTTTAATGAAGTTGCGCCGGCGAAATTCATCCGGCGTCAGGCCAATGGCTGTGGCCACCTTATCAAGGTGACGCTCAAGCGCGAAGATGCTTTGCGGCGCGCCGAATCCCCGAAACGCCCCGTGCGGCGGAATGTTGGTGGCGACCGCGCTCGAGCGGATGCGAACGTTCGGACAAAAATATGGGCCAGCCGCGTGAATCGTTCCGCGTGATAATACGACCGGTGATAAGGTGCAGTACGCACCACCATCAACCACGAACTCAACATCCATGGCCAACAGCTTGCCGTCTTTCGTCACCGCCGTTTTGTGTCGGGTGCGCGACGGATGGCGCTTGGTCGTTGCGACCATGTCTTCCGCTCGATCGTAAATAATTTTTACCGGCTTGCCGGACTTTAGTGACAGCAGCGCCGCGTGTCCGGCGATCAACGAAGGATATTCCTCTTTGCCGCCAAAGCCGCCGCCCGTTTCTGTTTGAATGACGCGGACTTTGTCTTCCGGAAAGGTGAAAAGCTTTATCAACGCCTTGTGCACATAATATGGACACTGCATCGAGCCCCAGACCGTCACGCCATCCTGATCATTCGCGATCGCAATGACGCCATTATTCTCGATGTAAAGCTGTTCCTGCGCACCCGTGAAGTATTCGCCTTCGACGACGTAATTCGCACTGGTCCAAACGTCGTCAACGTTGCCCTTATCAACCAGGAACGATTTAAAGACATTGTCATCGCCCCAGATAATGTGTTTTTGGTCGACCGACTCTGCGAGTGAGAAGACGGCAGGAAACTCTTCGTACTCGATGCGCACGTTGCGGCGCGCTTCTTCCAACAAATATTTATCGGGATGAGCAAGCAACAAGATTGGTTCTTCTGCGTGGTTGACTTGCTCGTCCGCAAGATAGGGCTGGTCGTTGAGAATTAAAGCGACATAGTTCTCGCCGGGAATGTCTTTGGCGGTCACCACGGTGAATTCGTCCCACGGTATGTCCCCTTCAAACGAAACGTTTTTGATCAGCCCACGTGCGATCGATGAACGGACCGTCGTGCCGTAAATCATTCCGGGAAAAGAAATGTCGTCGACGTACAGCGCCTTCCCCGTAACTTTTTTGCGGCCCTCTTTGCGGGGGACCGATTTGCCGATGCTGTGATCCATGATTCTCGGGTGATGCTTTTCGGTATGTTCGGCTTACGGCCGGTTACCTCGCTACGTCATTGAGATGCAATTTGCGATGTCAAAAATTGCGGCTCTTTCTTAATTGAAACATGAAGTCTTCGGGAAATGGATGGCAGTCTAACAGCAACCGCGCAAAGTGAACAGATGTCCAAGAGTTCAGCTTAACGCTTTATTTCTTCCAATTCATTTGCAGTGCGCGGCCAGTCGGATCGCAGTAAACGAGACAGCGCGCGATCGGCGAGCAACTTGCCACCTGTTTGGCATTGCGGACAATAATCTGTTTCATTCGCAGCATAGCGGATGCGTTGGACTTTGTTTCCGCAACGCGGACATGGTTCGCCGTACTTTCCGTGCACTGCCATTTCCGGACGAAAGGCCGTCACTTTTTCCGGGAATCGATCGACTGATTCGGAACGTAAGCGGTCGGTCCATTTCGTGAGCGTCTCGCGTGTCGCGGCAAAAAGTTTCTCAACCTCGGCTGGGGCAAGCTTACGCGTCATCGCAACCGGAGACAGGCAGGCTTGCCACAGAATTTCGTCCGAATAAGCATTACCAATCCCGCTGAACATGCGGGGATCGGTTAACGAACGTTTCAACGTGTGGTTCTCAGATTGAAGAACGCTGGCAAATTGATCCAGGTCGATCTCAAAAATGTCCATGCCCCCCGCATCAAATTCTTTTAGTTTATCTTTACCCATGACGATGTTGAGGGATGCGCGACGTTGAGTGCCGGCTTCAGTGAGTGAAAGCGTGCCATTGTCGAAGCTGAACGCTGCGAGTTGGTTCTTTGGCGGCCGCAACGAGGCTGGCTTTTTCTTGATGACCGCATCCTTCCAGTGCAGCCGCCCGGCAATCATCAAGTGGATAACGAGCCACAGATCAGTTTCCAATCCGATGCAGAGTCGCTTACCAACCCGTCGTAGTTGCACGACCTTTTTACCTTCCGCCGCGGAAACAGGAGGCGTCGCTGTACGCAGTAGAAACGGAGAAGAGAGCTGTACGCGCTCGAGTTTGTGACCGGCAATACGCCGCTCTAAGGCCTCGAGATAAACAACCACGTCTGGAAGTTCCGGCATAGGCAGGCAATCGTAAAGCGGGAGTGGTTAATCGCAAAATTCGCGAAAAGCAAAACCTTGGACGGGATTTGTAGAATGCACAAGATCAGAATTCAAAATGTGCTATTAAGCTTTCGCTGGTCGTATGTTTTTGAATTTCACTTGTGAATGTTGTCAATGCTGTCGAAGCGGTTCGGGCAGTCGGGCCTTAATAGTCGCGCACCATTTAGTGCCGGCCATGCACGTTCTCGGGCGGGAAGGTTGATGGTATGTATTTCCAGCTGAAGGCGGCGCCGCGGTAGTCAACTCGAAAACAATCACGGCTGCCTGGCAACTTATCAGCGAGTTGCGCACGCTCCGCAAGTACTGCTGCGAACTAATTCGTTTGCGCAAAGGGAACAGCGTTGAATTTAATCACAGCGTCTTTGACGGGCATACGCTTTGCTCTGGGCCAACCCAGCAATTCGCCTAAGAAATCGTTTGACAACATTTACCGCGGCGTTCGACTTAACTCTTCCAGATACTCGCAAAGCCTTATTAGCTCTCGCCGGCACTTGCGTGGGGTGGTCCGAACAATTGAATAAAGGAGCGTGCCATGCGTTCTACCCGACCTGCATATTTGATTGCCCTCTCAATTTTTCTACTCCTGTTAACAACTGTTGTCGCAGTACGTGCTGCTACTGACGACGATAACATCGAAGATTACGACGTCAAGGATCGCGTCGCGCGAATTAGTTTTGTTTCCGGCGACGTCAAGCTAAAACGGTCCGGCAGCGCCGAAGCAGAAAAAGCCCGGGTAAATGTTCCGCTAGTCGAGGGAGATTTACTTACCACCGGTAACGATAGCCGGCTGGAAATTCAACTTGATGCCCGCAACTTCGTGCGCCTGGGCAGTGGCGCCGCATTGCAAATCACAACGCTGCGCGATGATGGGATCGCATTGAGTCTGAGCCAGGGGACAGCGAGCATCCAACTCACGAAATTCGATCGCGACAAGCAATATTTCGAGATCGATGCGCCGAACACAACACTCGCAGCTGAATCAGACGGTCTTTTCCGGATCGATGCTTCAACCGATGGGCGGGTCGCTTTAACTGCTCGAAATGGCGGGCGCGCCCGGATCTATTCGCAAACTTCGGGCTTTGTGTTGCGTGACGGCCGCACTGCTGAACTAGTAGGCAGTGGGCCAAACGCCGGTGATTGGGAATTCAACACGGCCAATGTTGCCGACGCGTGGGACAACTGGGTTGATGAGCGTGATCGTTTCCTGGCGGAAAGCACGCGACAGGACAGCAAGCACTATGACGATTACTTGTGGGGCGCTGAAGACTTGAATGCTTATGGCAGCTGGATCTATGAAAAGGAGTACGGCTGGATGTGGCGTCCAAACGCCGACGCCATCGCCGGTTACGACAATTGGGCGCCGTATCGTTATGGAAACTGGACCTATCTGCCGCCATATGGTTGGACCTGGATTGGTTACGAACCATGGGGCTGGGCGCCTTATCACTACGGCCGTTGGGTCTATTACAACCACTACTGGGCCTGGTGTCCGCGCAGTGACTTCTTCCGCGATCGCAGTTGGTGGCGGCCGGCGTTAGTCGCTTTTGTTTCGCTCGATTTTTCGTTTGGCGATAATTATTGCTGGTACCCGCTGAACTATCATCAACGAGACCCGCGTTCGCGCAATTATCACCATGGCCGCGGACGGGACCACGATCACGATCGAGATCATGATCGAGACCGGGATCGCGATCGTCATCGCAGCGGCGATAACTCGCGAGGCGTCACATACGTGTCGCGCCGCGACTTTGGACGCGATCGTAGGAACCTGACGCCAGCCAACGGAGTAATAGCAGAACGGGTGGTCTACGCTGAGCCAATGACGAATCTGCCCGCGCGGCCAACGTTTGCCGGATTGGATAATCCTTCGCTTACGGACCCCTCATTGAATCGTTTCCCCCGTACAGGGGCGGAAGTGCGCCGGCCGGGCATCCCGATGGATGGCCAGCTACGGCAAACGCGCATATTTAATGGACGCGAAGTGCGGCACGAATTGCCGCCGGCGTCAGGTGGCGCAGGCGCCGTGGTGACATCGCCAACGGGTGTAGTAGCCCGACCGGGCCGGCGTGAAATGCCGCGTGATCCTCGTCAGGATGGCGGCCGCGATATGAATCGTGACCCGGGTGATTCTGATCGTCCTGTAGCAAATGGACCAGGCAACAGCCCCGGTCGTGATCATCGCGACGATGGCGGACGAGATGCTAACCGCGATCCCGGAAATTCTGACCAACAGGGCACGGGAGCCGTTTCGAGTCCAGCGCCCGCGCGCCGGGATCATCGCGATGATGGTGGACGGGATGCGAATCAGGACATGGACCAGGAACGCCGTCCGCATAACGTGACGCCAGTTTCTGCTCCCAGAACTGATCCGCCACGCAACGATCCGCCTCGCAGCGATCCGCCTCGCAGCGATCCGCCACGCAACGATCCACCGCGCAGCGATCCGCCTCGCAGCGATCCGCCACGCAGCGATCCGCCGCACAACGATCCGCCGCCGCACAATGATCCACCGCCGCACAATGATCCACCGCCGCGGAATGATCCGCCGGCGGAGCGGCATTCAGAAGCACCGCAGCGCGATAAGCCACCGCGTTAAAAGCGCAACTTATGACCGTGCCTGGGTTATTTTGATTTCTTTGGTTTTACTGCCAGGCGGGGAATGATACGCGGGTTCTCGTCCATGTCGGCGCGTACATCGCCAATGCGGTACGCGCCCATTTTTTGATAGAAACCCTCGGCATTTGGGTCGGCGGTCAGTTGCACTTCCGAAATCTGTTCACCGGCGGCTTGTTGCATCGCATGAATAAAAAGTTCTTTGCCCACGCCAGTGCCGATGTGTTTCGGCGATACCCATAAATGCTCTAGTTCCGCTTTGTCGTTGCGAAGGATAAGACCATAAAACCCTTGTACGTCACCGTCGTGCTCAAAAACATAAACCACATTCGCATCGACAAAATCAGCGGAGATCGTCAACTCATCGCGCCAGTGCTCGAGCCAGCTGTCTGGATAGCCCCAATACTTCTTCGCGTCGCGTGCAATTTGCGATAGAGCTGCGGCTTCGTTAGTTTGCGCTCTTCTTATTGTCGGCGATGGCATTTCGGCGAAGTCTGGTTTTCACTGTAGCGCGTAACGGATGGCGGCTGCTGCGTTGTCGATCGTTAGGGCCCTCAGACCGATGCCGCCTCGCTTGATGCTGCAGCGGAGTCGTCGTCGTGATGCTCGGTTGTGTACAAGCGAAGGATATCTTGTCCCTGGCGCGAGCGCGGATCGATTGTTCGAATGTGTTTGCGGCCCTGCATTTCCCAAATCGCGGTCACCACGCCGTCTTTCTCAACAGCGTGATACGAAATCTCTTCGGTGTTAGCTGGGGTCGCACTCGGTTCGCTGTTAACCGCATCTTCATTGATTGCGGCTTCGTTCTCAGACATTTCTTGGGTAACTCCTCGTCAGCATTTACTTTGGACTTGGTTTTGGCGAATTGTGGCACAGGGCCGTTTCGCTGTCCAACCGGCTTTTGACACGTGCCTCAAGTCTGAGACGCGACTGCAGCTTCGACTGCCTTGCGCGGAACAACTACGCCCCAACCCTGCCGGTCGGTCTCGACCCCGGGAACACGCTCAGCGGTATCAATAAGAATCTTTTTGATTTGCAAAGGCGTCAGTTTAGGATTCGCCTCCAACATACAGGCAATGATCGACGCGACTATCGGCGACGCGAAAGAGGTTCCGTCGACATACTTATAATTGCCGTTGATTACGTTGCCTTCACGCAACTTGATGCTGATCAATTGGCGCAAAACAGGCGCGGGCAGATCCATCGCGTTATCCAAATCGGTGTCGACACCCGCGCTGCATTCGATAATCGACGGCAGTTCGCTATCCGCGGCGGCATCAAGCGAAGAATACAGCACGGCCTGATCTGCTGTCGGCGTCGCCGGAAGGATCGGTGCCGCTACCCAAATACCCGGAGCTATGATCTCCGGCTTCTGCAAACCGTCGATGGTAGGACCATACGACGATCGGTACATGCCGCGTTTGGCGCGATCGAGTGAGTTTTGATCATCTAATCCACCAACGGAAATAACCGCCGGAGAGCTCGCGGGTGGCAGCACCGGGTGACGTGGCGACATGCCGGCATTACCGACGGCACAAACAATAATCAATCCGGCACGGACCGCACGCTCGACCGTCTGGCAAAGTGGATTAGTCAGATACGATTGTTCAAAGTCGCCGCCCGCGGAAATATTTACTATTCGGATGTCGTACTTCTTCGCATTGTCTACGATCCATTCGAGACCGGTTTGGATGTTCTTTTCGGGTATGCGGCCACTGCGACCAATCTTCACGAGGACCAGATTTGCCTCGGGCGCGATGCCGCGATAAAAGCCTTCAGAAAGATAACCGTTGCCGGCGGCAACAACCGACGTCATCATGCCGTGCCAACTAGCAACATCGCTGGTGACTAATGCGTTACGATCGTCAGCAGGCGAAAAAATATTGTGGTAGGCGACGATGCGATCGACCGGCTTTGTGAGATCGTCGTGCGCATAGAATCCGGAATCCAGGAACGCGATTGTTTGCCCGCGCCCTGTGAATGCTTCGTGGGCGTCGAGGCGTAACGGCGTAGGCAGTGCAAACTCGCCTTTGCTGGTTGAAGCAACGTGAGCGTCCCC
>DATENN010000401.1:0-2130 GCA_035275045.1 Pyrinomonadaceae bacterium | reverse complement strand
CTGTTGCTGTGATGCCGATCATATAGATGATGAAAATCGACGCCATATGAAATTCTCGGGAGACGATTTCGAATGCCTGGGTTGGATGCGATGCGACCGACAACTGATTCAAACCGGGAATCAAGCCAAATCTGAAATTCAGCACGTGGAAAGTGATAAAAAAGAACAGGACCACGCCGGTAATTCTTTGAATCAGATAAAACCAATTTCGCGGGTAGGGATAAGCAAGGTTATTCGGGCGCGCTTCAATCGTGATCACCAAACCATAGACGGCGTGGTAGATGAGCGGTATAAAGATTCCGCCAATTTCAACAAACAGAATGTATGGGATTGACTGTAAGTCTTTTACGGCGTTGTTGAAGTCGGCAGCGCCAGTAAGAGCTTTCGAATTTGTGTAGAAGTGCTCCAGCAGAAAGAAGCCCAGCGGCATGATGCCCGACAATTGGTGGAGCTTGCGCAGGACAAACGTCCGGCTCAACTTGATCGCCAAGGGCAGGCTCCTTTGCGGCTGGCATTAGTCAGAATCGTTGATTTTGACTCGGCCAAATTGTGATTGGATGGACTCAGAGCACTCGAATTATATGAAGAAGTTTTGCAAAAGCCAAACGAGCAAATTCGATTGCCGATTCTCAATTTGCGATTGCCGATTCATGCGTGCTCCTTGTTATTCGGCAGTGGCATTTGGAAAATGCGCAATCATGTAAAGTATGCCTGATCTCACTTCATATTCCGCCAGCGATCTGGTGCGGCTCATGTCAACACGCGAAGTGTCTCCAGTTGAAGTGATGGAGGCGCATCTCGCTGCTGTCGACCGGATCAATCCGAAACTTAACGCGATTGTGACGATGGCGCCGGATGTGCTCGACCTGGCACAGCAAGCAGAAGCGGCGCTGGCGTCTGACCGGAACATCGGTCCACTGCATGGTCTACCCGTGACGATCAAAGACACGATTGAAACGGCAGGGCTGAGAAGTACCAGTGGTTCGCGCGCGCGGGAGAATTTTGTTCCTGGAACCGATGCACCAAGTGTGCGGCTGCTAAAGCAAGCAGGTGCAATCATATTTGCAAAAACCAACGCCGCGGAATTGGCGATGGAGTACACGGCCGACAATCCAGTCTTTGGCCGAACTAGTCATCCACAGAACCCGTCACTGACACCGGGTGGCTCAAGCGGCGGTGAAGCAGCAGCGATTGCAGCCGGCATGTCGCCATGTGGCTTAGGTACGGATATGGCCGGATCGATTCGCATTCCGGCGCACTTCTGCGGCATCGCCGGGCTGAAGCCAACGGTTGGCGCAATACCCGGCGGCGGTCAATTTCCACCCGCAACTGGTCCATATTCGCTTGCTGCTGTAATTGGCCCAATGGCGCGGCGCGTTAACGACCTCCAGATGTTGTTCGACGTCTTATCTCCTCCTGTTGTTGGCCGCGAGTCATTATTGGGACAACGCGCCGCGTGGTACGCGAACGACGGTATAGTTCCCGTCTCTGAGGAAACGCAAACGGCGATAGCTAATGCGGCGGCGGCACTGGCCGAGGCTGGTTGGCAAGTGAGTGAACAACAACCACCTGCCGTGTCCCGGGGTCACGAACTTTGGATGAAACTGTTTTCGCGAGCTTCGGTGCTGCAATTGAGGAAGGTTTACGGAGATGATGTTGCGAAAGCAGGAGACTTTGCCCGCTGGCGTTTGCAACGCGCTGAAGCAGAAGTTTCACCTGCGCTTGATGAATACGTCGAAGCATGGACGGAACGCGATCGCTTGCGGGCGAAGTTGATCGAATGGATGAGAGATACGCCTTTGCTTATTGCCCCGGTGGGAGCCACTGCGGCGTATCCTCACGACAGCCGCAAACTGACTGTCGCGGGCCAAACGTTCAGCACCTTTCGCGCTTTCAGCTATTCGCAAACCTTCAATGTCTTTGATTTGCCGGTTGTAGTTGTGCGCGCAGGCAAGTCTCCGGCGGGATTGCCGATTGGCGTTCAACTAGTTGGCAGGCCCTTTGAAGAGCGAACTGTTTTGGCCGCAGCCGCCACGGTTGAAGCTGCCTGGTCCGATCTTCGATAGCCTTGAATGCCCGATAAAGGTTTAGCTTGTCGTTCTACCCACTACATTGAAATGTAGTCAGTAC
>DATENN010000400.1:0-20680 GCA_035275045.1 Pyrinomonadaceae bacterium | reverse complement strand
AAACCAAAACCGCGCGACTTAATGACCATATCGCGAATGATGTCCCCGCGAAATGCTTTGTATCCTGTTTCGATGTCCGTCATGTTGAGGTTGGTAAAGATGTTGGACAAAGTAGTCAACAGTCTGTTGCCGAGGTAATGGTAGTAATAGAGGACCCGGGTCGCGCGGCGCACAAGAAATCGCGAGCCGTAGACAACGTCAGCGCGGTCATCAAGAATCGGCTGAATAATAAGTGGAATCTCATTCGGGTCGTATTCCAGGTCTGCATCCTGAACTATGACAATGTCACCGCGCGTGGCGGCAAAGCCCGTCTTCAATGCCTCAGTCTTACCTTTATTCTTCGCGTGTCGCCGATAAACTATCGACGATGATTCACTCGTTAAGCGTTGCGCGATTTCCCCGGTACCGTCAGACGAGCAATCATCAACGATGACAATCTCCAACAGGCGCGGCAGTTTCAAAACTTCGCGCACTACGCCTTCGAGCGTGGCTTCCTCGTTGTATACGGGCATCACAACGGAAAGACACCGTTGGCTGTTGAATGTTGCTTCGCTCATTCGTTAATTTCTGGGTTGCAGCACGGGTTGTGGTCGCATGATATCAGAATGCTTTCTTTGTTAGACGGCCCGCCGCAACCGGATTACAGGGCGGCGAATTCCGCCAGCGCTGCCTGCCAGGTGCGCATTGTGGGCAGACCAATTACCCCGGAATACAAGCAGTGAAGCCGCGAATTACGCGGACGTTTGGCAGGTCGCTGGAGCGATTCCATGGAAACAGTTTCGACGGTTATAGTTTCAAGTCCCGTCACGCGCAACGCCTCAATCACGAAATCTTTAAAGCTCGCCCCGGCGCCACCGTTCACCGTGTGGTAAACATTCGCGACGTTCTTTTCGGCGAGCTCGCGCAATCGGCGCGCCAGATCCACTGAATACGTCGGCGTGCCGTAAGCATCGTCGATGGCGACGAACCGTTCGCCCCCGCGTGCCCGGTCAATCACGGTGCTGAGAAAATTTCTGCCGCCTGGTCCAAAAACATAACCAGTCCTGACCACGATCGTTTTATCAAACTCGGCGCGCGCACGCTGCTCACCCTCTAGTTTGGACTCCGCGTAGATGCTCTGCGGATTTGGCTCGTCCGACTGTGAATAGAAGCCTTCCTTTTCGCCGTCAAAAACATAGTCCGTCGAAATCGTAATTAAACCCGCGCCCGCATCGCGGCAAGCGCGCGCCAGGTTTTCGGGACCCGCCGCGTTCGCAGCAAATGCCCGATCCGCATCAGACTCGCAGCCGTCAACATCGGTCCATGCCGCGCAGTTGATTACAAAATCCGGTTTATCGTTTTGAATTGCGCGCAGTGTTGCAGCCTGATCGGTGATGTCGAGTGACGCATGGTCATACGCGGCGACGTTATCGCCCATCGCTGCACAATGGTGGGCCACGGCTTTGCCGACCATTCCGCCGGCGCCCGTTACTAATACTTTCAAACTGCGCCGACCTCCGCCCCATATTGGTCGCGGTAATATTGCCGGTACGCGCCGCTGCGCGCTCTCGCGAGCCACTGCGAGTTGGTCTGATACCAGTCGATCGTTTTTTGCAATCCGCTTTCCCACGTCTCGCGGGGACTCCAACCTAATTCTGTTTCAACAAGCGTAGGATCGATCGCATAGCGGCGATCATGGCCCGGCCGGTCTTTCACATATCGAATCAGGGTTTCGGGTTTATCTAATGCAGCCAGCAGCGATTGGACCACTTCAATATTGCGCCGTTCGTTGCGCGCGCCAATGTTATAGACGCCGCCGGGTTTTCCTTTTTCCATGACCAATTGAATCGCGCGACAATGATCCTCAACATAAATCCAGTCGCGCACATTTTTCCCGTCTCCGTAGACCGGAATCGCCTGGTCGTTAAGTGCATTTGAAATCGCGAGCGGCAGAAATTTTTCCGGAAACTGCCTTGGGCCATAATTGTTTCCGCAACGCGTAATCACAACGTCGAGGCCAAACGTGTGATGGGCCGCCCGGACTAAATGCTCGGCGGCAGCTTTGGACGCAGCGTAGGGACTATTAGGCGCAAATGCTGAGTCTTCTTTAAAAAACGCGCTGCAATCTTCCGGCAAGCTGCCCATTACTTCGTCCGTCGATACTTGTACAAAACGCGGAATTCCGGCAGCGCGCGCGCAGTCCAGCAAAATCTGGGTTCCCATCACGTTCGTCCGCAGGAATTCGTCGGCTGACGCAATACTTCGATCGACGTGACTCTCAGCCGCGAAATTAACCACGACATCGCAACCTACCAGCACTTTCATGACTGCGTCCCGATCAGCGATGTCGCCCTGAACAAAGTGATGTCTGGCCGGATCGAGTCCATTCAAATTGTCAAGATTGCCGGCATAGGTGAGCAGGTCGAAATTTATGATCTGACAGTCCGGAATTTCTTCCAGCAGCATGTGCACGAAAGCGGAACCGATGAACCCGGCGCCGCCGGTGATGAAGTATTTTTTCATTAAGGTCTGAACTTACTCGCTTATTCGCATTTAAAACTGAGTAACTGAACCCTCCAGGTCTCGAACCCACATTGGCCCCTCTAACTGAATGGTATGTAAGATATGCGCTACACTCAATTCAAGCAAAGAGGTTCAGGTGTGGCTGTGAGTCATGATAGCTGTCGCCTTCGCAGTTGATCTACGCTGCGCGATCCAATAAAGAGATGTCACGGAACTCGGAAGTTCGAAAGCTAAGACTTCATGGTGCCGGAATCCGTGACAATTGTTCTGACGAACTATCGTATACCCGCTGGAATTGACTGAAAACAGGCTTTAGCAAAGTTCTGGTAGACGTAAACTGGCCGCTGTCTGGGCAGGTTCGCTTCACGACGTGGTTGGCAGCGGTTTTTAGTCCACAAATGACATCAGGTCCACCATGGCCCATCGCGTAAATGAGTCGTCGCAAAATGCGAATGCCGCAAGAACCTTTCGTCGTGATGCAAAAATTTTTTATTTTTTTTCGCACATCGTAACGAGAGCTTTTCCTTAAAAACATTAACGAAACGAAAATTGAACGAAAAAAAGCCCGGAAATTTCGTGTCGTTAATGCAAGTCTTCTTGCAAAAATACTGTTGACTTATTAATTCAAATCGTCTATTACACCGTCCTCGTTTTTTGTAGTTATGCTTCTCGAATGAGAACCCAGTCGTTTTCCTCTCGTTAAGCAGAAAACAGCTTGAGTCCGCGCCTCGCGCCGTGCACCTAAGACCCAGCACTTTTCACCAAGCGATTCGTTGATTGTTCTGTAATAGAAGAAAGCACTCAAACCCGATTTAATCACTTCGTAGACATTTTTAGCCGCAACTCTCGACTCTTACGCGAGCCACTGGCACTGCGAGGGCACGAGGATTAAGGAGACACCATGACCGATCATTCGACTTCCACCCCCGCTAATCGATCCTTCTGGTCCATTAGCCTCGCAATTGCTGTTATGGCGATAGCGCTGATCGCATTACCACTTTTTTCATCATCAGCAACTTCGTCCCTGTCGTTAGTTAAGGCGCCGCAAAGTGGGTCGGCGCTGAGCAATAACAGCCGGTCGCGTACGCCAAAAAACAGTGTTTTTGCTAACTTTCTAAATGCGGGGAGAAGCTCATCGCTTTCGTTCGCCCCATTGACGGCGGAAAGCATCGCAACTTTTGCCGCTGACTGCACCACTCCGAAGACGTCATTTGTGCTTGGAGAAACCGTTTGCGCGAAAACTGACGACGTGGATCTTGCTTATCCAGGCGGCCGCTGGGTGCATTGGCTGCGACAGGATCTTTCCATCGCTTACGGTGGAAGCGGAACCACGCTAATTACCTCCAATCCACAATTGTTTGCTTTTGCTCCGGATCAGGTTGGTACCTGGAAAGTTACGATTGCGGAAACCGGTGACATTTCTCAGACGCCGGCAATCATTACCGTAACCGCCGGGCCGGAATCGATCGCAACATATGAAGGAACGTGCAGCCTGGCGAAAAACAACTTTACGCTGGCTAGTGGCACCGTTAATGTGTGCGCGAAGGCGGACCCAAATTTCTCCGGTACGCGCTACATTTACTGGGTTGATTCACAGGGCGCGACCGTCCAGACTGACATCATCACCTCGAGCAACGCGACCGCCAGTCGCGCCATGACTGTCGCGGGAAATTGGTGGGTCTATTTTTCGGATACAGACGGTTCGCTTAGGAATAAACACGCGTTTACAGTAAGCGATCCAGCTCAACCTGAGGTCGATCTTTCGATTCACGAAAGCAAAGGACCCGAAGACATCTTTGCCGGTGGCTTTGTTTCTTTCGTCGTCGATGTTACCAACCGCGGCCCTGACACCGCCGGTGCAGTTTCATTCACGCAATTTCTGCCGGGCGGCACGAGTTTTACGTCTTTCAGCCAGGATTCGGGCCCCGGTTTCACTTGTGCGCCAAACGGAGCCAACGAAAAGTGCGACCTTGCGAGCCTGCCGGCAAACACGACGGCGTCGTTCACTTTTGTCTACCAGGTTCTCAGCGGCACACCTGCCGGAACCCTTATTTCCGGCAATGCGACGCTGACCAGCACCACTGCTGAAATCCACACTCCGGACAACAGTGACAGCGTCGCGGGCACGGTCATCGCCGGCGCTCCGCAGACGGACTGCACACTGGATTGTCCGAATGACATTGTCACGACGGCGACCACGCACGGCACGGGAGGCGGCGCGAATGTTACGTTCGGCGCTGCTGAAGGCTTTGGCACTTGTGGCGCAATAACCAGTAGTCCCGCGTCGGGGAGCTTCTTCCCGATCGGCACGACGACTGTTACCACCACGTCCGCTTCGGGTGGGGGCGGTTGTAATTTCACGGTCACCGTTGTCGACTCAGCGGCGCCGACTATCGCCTGCCCAGGTAACATTCTTGTAACGGCGAACGCCGGCGAGTCGCAGGCGTTTGTGCCAAACGTAAACGGTTCAAGTTCTAACGTCGGAACGCCGGCGACGACTGGCGATATGCCGCTGACGGTAACGGGCAGTCGCGACGATGGCGAAGCGTTAACGAACGCATATCCGTTCGGCATTACCGATATCACCTGGATTGCAACTGACCCGGCTGGTCGCCAGGCAACCTGCACCCAGACGATTACGGTTCACGCGAACACGGTACTGACGATTAGTTGTCCCTCCGACAAGACTGCTGCGTCGGCTAATGGTTGCGACCCGACGACGGTCAATACCGGCACCGCAACATCAAATTCGGGGACAGCAACGATTACGTCACGCCGCAGCGATAACCTGCCGCTGGGCGATCCTTATCCAGTCGGCGTAACCACGATCACCTGGACGGCATCTGACGTTGATACACAAACCGTATCGTGCACCCAGACAGTGACCGTCACAGGCAGCGACACTTCACCGCCGACACTGACGGTTCCGCCCAATGTCTCGGTGACGACCAGCAGTTGCTCGGCGCTTCTGGACGACGAGTTGGGTGTGGCCACAGCCGATACCAGTTGTGGGACGGTAAACATCACTCGAACGGGTATCCCGATGTTCAGTTGCCCGATTCCCGGCAATCCAACCCGGATGTGCGAAAGCTTTATCTTCCCAACCGGAACCACGGTCATCACATATACCGCGACCAACTCAGCTGGCTTGACAGCGACGGGGACGCAAACGGTGACGGTGTTAGAGAGCCCGGCTGTACCGCCAACCATTACGGCGCCAGCCGCAGTCACTCTTAACACTGGACCTGGAGCTACCTCGTGCGGTGTAACGGTTGCAAACCTCGACGCCACGCTGGGCTTACCGACCATCAACGACAACTGTGCGGGCGTGACCTTCTCCCGCACGGGAGTACCGGACGGTAACGTATTCCCGCTTGGCAACACGACGGTTACATACGTTGCCACTGACAAGAGCGGAAATACTGCGAGTTCGAATCAGATAGTGACGGTTGTAGACAACACGCCACCGACACTGACATGTCCTGCGGATGTGGTCATTTACTTGCCGTTGAATTCCACGGCGACCAGCATGACGGTTAGTTATCCAAGTGCGACCGCCACCGACAACTGCGCCGGTACGGTGAACGTGAACTACAGCATTGCCTCTGGTTCAACGTTCTCAGTTGGCACAACTCCGATAACGGTCACGGCCACGGATGCACACGGCAATACTTCGACGTGCGCTTTCAATGTCACCGTGCTGTACAACTTCACGGGATTCTTCCCGCCGATTGACAACCTGCCGGTCTTTAACTCTATGAAGGCCGGACAGGCCGCTCCGGTGAAATTCAGCTTGAGC
Source organism: Pyrinomonadaceae bacterium (assembly GCA_035275045.1). GTDB lineage: Bacteria > Acidobacteriota > Blastocatellia > Pyrinomonadales > Pyrinomonadaceae > PSRF01. The sequence goes on along the minus strand of DATENN010000400.1, from coordinate 14,379 downwards.
GGAAACAAAGGACTGAACATTTTTGCAGTCGGTTCGCCGAGTTCAGTCCAGATTAGTTGCCAATCAGGGGCGCCAGTCTCCACCGTAGAAGAGACTGTCAACGCGGGCGGCAGTAGCCTTAGCTACAGCGCGACCAGCGACCAGTACAATTATGTGTGGAAGACCGACAGCTCTTGGAAGAATACTTGCCGCCAATTGACCGTTACGTTGAACGACGGCAGTCAACATCAGGCTAACTTTACATTCAAGTAAAGAGCCTACATCCCCGGAGCGTTGCGAGAGCGGCGCTCCGGCATAAACATGACAAGCTTGTTTTGCTCGTCCATGTCCCTGGCGCTAACCAAAGTGAGGCTGATTTACCGAATTTGGGCGCGGGACTTAAACCGAAGCTTCCGCTTCATTGAATTAGAAAATTTGCTATTAACAGCAATTAAGTTCAACCCCAAAAGGAGAATGCATCATGAGTAAGGTTCGCTTCACTTTCAATATTCTGGCCGTCGCGGTTTTCACGCTGGCGGTCGCCACGATGGCCCAGGCGCAGGCCACCCGCACCTGGGTGTCCGGCGTCGGCGACGACGTCAACCCTTGTAGTCGCACTGCTCCCTGTAAGACTTACGCAGGTGCCATCTCTAAAACCGCGAAAGACGGCGAGATTAGCACGCTCGATCCCGGCGGCTTCGGCACGGTGACCATCACCAAGTCGATCACCATTAATGGCGGCAATGGCGGCCAGGGCTACGGCTCGATCCTGTCGGCCCTCGCACCTCAGGGTGTGTTGATTAACATCACCGATGTGAATGACGTCCGTAAGTCAGTGAAACTTGATTGGCTCAACATTAACGGCGCCAGCACAGGCACCAGCGGTATCCGCATGATCGCCGGCAATACATTGCACGTTGAGAACTGCTTGATTGATGGCATGGTAAGCCATGGCATCAACGTCGATATGAACACGGCTAACGCAGGCGTCAAAGTATCGGTGCATAACACCATCATCAGAAATTGCGCTGGTACTGGCGTTCGCACCAATACGGTCGCCGGTGGACAGGTCAAGTCAGTCGTCAGCAGCTGCCACATCACGAGCTGCGGCACGGGTATCGATCAGGTGAACGGAACTATCGGCAGTATTCACGACTGCATGATTTCGAATAACACCACCGGTATCCAGACCGCTGAACCGACCGCAGGCAGCGTCGCCAATGTGGACACCACGTCGCTTACAAATAATAGCGGCACGGCTCTTAACGTTGTCGGCAGTTCCAGGATACGTATTGCCAATTGCTTCATTGCGCAGAATGGGACGTCGCTGGCACCGGCTGCGAACGTGGACAGTGGCGGCAATAACAATATCGTCGGCAACACCACGAACACTGCCCCCGCCGGTACGCCGTTCAACCAGAACTAAGTCCGCTCGCTCGCAGAGCGTTCACCCTAAAATCCCTCCTTACCGCGTGCCGCGACGCGGTGGGAGGGATTTTGCTTCCCGCCAAACATCCAAGCCAGTGTTCTTGACGCGCAAATCAGCGCTCGCTAGACTGAGCACTCCAGAATACGAGCCGGTAATCCCATCCAAAGTACCAATCGGTCCAAATGAAGACTTTGTCAGGAAAGAGCGCGCCTCCAGCGGCGGCCGAGGTGACTTACACGACTGAGGGTGAGCTTCGTCATCCCGTCCGGTTGATCGCCGAAATGTGGCGCGATCTGCTAGCCTCACGCGGACTTGCGTGGCGCCTATTGGTCCGTGACGTCAGCGCGCAGTACCGGCAGTCGTTTTTGGGATTCGCGTGGGCTTTCTTACCGCCAATCGTAATGGCCGCAGGCTTTACCCTCGCTGGTAACGCAAAGGTCATCAACGTCGCGACGACCCAATTGCCTTACGCTGCTTACGTGATGCTGAGCATGATACTGTGGCAGACCTTTGTCGAAGCGTTAAATGGACCAGTAGTCGCAGTCGCGAACTCCAAGCAAATGTTGGCGCGGGTCAACTTCCCAAGAGAAGCTATCGTCGTAGCAAAGTTAGGGGAGGTTTCCTTTAACTTCGCCATCAAGTTCATTCTGATTGTGGCGATATTCGTGTGGTACCAGATTCCGGTCACGCGAGCGGCGTTACTGGCGCCATTCGCGCTCATCTCTCTGATCCTGCTCGGTACATTTATTGGATTGCTGTTGGCGCCGCTCGGCGTGCTTTATCAGGATGTGACGCAAGGTCTGACGGTTATCACCGCCATGTGGCTTTTCCTCACGCCGATCGTTTACCCAGTCCCGCAGACAGGGACGTTCGCTACAATTGTCAAACTCAATCCCGTAACGCCTTTATTAGTAACCACTCGCGAGCTGGCAACTTCCGGCGTCGTGTCCGACCTCTCCCGTTTCCTGATCGTCAGCGCCGTCACTTTAGTCGGATTGCTGCTCACCTGGGTCGTATTCCGTCTCGCAATGCCGCTCGCGATTGAGCGCGTGAGTTCGTGATGCAGAACGTCCGCACAGCAGTGGCCGTTCCGCCAACACCCGCCGAAGCAGACATCCGTGTCGCAGTTGACAGCGCCTCAAAGAAATTCTGTCGCAGTTTGAAGCGTTCCCTTCTTTACGGTCTAAAAGATATAACCGCGGAGCTGTCAGGCGGGCGAAGGCACAGCGACATTTTGCGACCGGGTGAGTTTTGGGCACTCGACAAAGTAAGTTTTGATTTAAGGCGCGGCGAGGCGCTCGGTCTGGTGGGCGCAAACGGAGCCGGCAAGAGTACTTTGCTCCGGCTTATTAGCGGCTTGATCAAACCTGACGCGGGATCTTTGCGAGTGCGCGGCCGCGTTGCTCCTTTAATCGCGCTGGGCGCCGGTTTTAATCCGATTCTAACCGGCCGCGAAAACATCTACGTCAACATGTCGATTCTCGGTCTTGCGAAAAGCGAGATCGATGCGAGATTTGAAGAGGTCGTCGCGTTTGCCGAGATCGGAGACGCGCTCGAAGCTCCCGTGCAAACCTACAGCTCAGGCATGGCGGCCCGGCTCGGCTTCGCGTGCGCCGTCCATACTGAACCCGATGTTTTGCTGGTTGACGAGGTGTTGGCGGTAGGTGATTTAAAATTCAGAATGAAGTGCTTTCGTCATATGGCGAAGTTGTTGGATCGCGGCACTTGCTTCATTTTGGTTTCACACAGCCCGCATTCGATCCTCACTGTCTGCCAGACTGCAATTTATCTTCGCAAGGGCAAGGTTATCGCGGCCGGCAGGACCGCGGCGGTGATGACGAAATATGAAGAAGATCTGTTTTCGATCTCGCAAGCTCTGCCTGATAAGCCGCTCAGTCTGCCCCAAAAATCTGTCGAGGAAAGTTCTGGTTTAGACATTACCGGCGTCTGCTTCAGAGACGAGAATGGCGCTTTAATGGACGCCCCCTGGTCGGGCAAGCCGGCCTCGATTTGCGTTCGTTGTCATTCGCGGAATGCAATGGACGGCATCAATCTAATCGTCGCCGTTTCGAGCCTATCGATGGAAAATGAGCGGGTCTTGTATCTGAACAGCCAATACGATAATCAATCGATGAGCGTGAAAGAGGGTGAGGTCGAGTTACAACTTGAGCTGCCTTACTGTGGCCTTGCGCCAGGACTCTACAGCGCCAAGATTGTGGTGAGTCACAAAACCATCAATAACCTTGATGTGTTGGAGTCGTTTCGTTTCCGCGTGAGCTCGGATGGGATTGCTGAACAGAATCTGTTTTATCAACCAAGGCGCTGGAAAGCGTCGAACAATTCATGAGTTCTGGTGAGTGTTTGCCAAATTCATCCACCACAGACGCATAGAGAATCACAGCGCAAGCACATTTAAGAACTGGAATGATAATTACAGAAACTAAACTGGCAGGAGCGCTGATCATCGAACCCAGCCTATACCCCGACGAGCGCGGATTCTTCGCGAGTGTCTGGACCGAAGACAAACTGGCTGAGCACGGCGTTCAGGAGAAGTTTGTCGCAGCGAATCTTTCTTACAATAAGAAACGCGGCACGTTGCGCGGAATGCATTATCAGGCCGTGCCTTACGGTCAGGGCAAGCTGATGAGTTGCACGCGCGGCGCAGTGTATGACGTCGGCATCGATCTTCGTCCGCACTCCGCTACTTTCAAACAGTGGATTGGGCTTGAGCTTACGGCGGAAAACAGGAGGATGCTTTATCTGCCTCCTGAGTTTGCTCATGGTTATCTGACTTTGGCGGATGACAGCGAACTCTCTTATCTTGTCACTAACGTCTATGCGCCGCAGAGTTCCCGTGGCGTTCGTTGGAATGATCCGGCTTTTAGCGTTGAATGGCCACAGTCCGAAATGATTATGGTGGCGCGAGATCGCGATTATCCGGACTTTTCCGTGTAACCGCTGGCCAATACGTATGGAAGTGGTAATGAAAGAATTGTTTCGGAAGAACCTGGGCCAGAGCCGTTACGAAAGGTTGGCGCGTCTGAAGGGTCTTATCTTGAATCCCGGACGGGCCCCAGCAACCGTGACGCGCTGGCTGGTCCGTCGGCATGCCGCTCCTCGCGTTATGCTGGACGTGAAGAACAGTATCAACCTCGTTGAGCGAATGGACTATGAGCGTGGCGACATCTTTCTGAATGTCGATTCTGAGTGCGAGTTTTCGCTGCGAACAAACTCGTGCAAAAAAGAACCTGACACGGTCAATTGGATCGAGACGTTCATTAAAGAAGGCGACGTGCTATTCGACATAGGTGCCAATGTCGGCGCCTATTCATTGGTAGCCGCTAAATTCTTTAACGGCAAGGTCAAGGTTTACGCATTTGAACCGGCCATCTTTAACTTCTCGCAACTCTGTCGAAACATCCAGCTCAATAAATCGCAGGACACGATTGTTCCGTTAGCGCTGGCCCTGTCTGATGAAACTACCATCGGCCAGTTTAATTACCATAACCAGATTCCCGGCGGATCTTTGCATACATTTGGCAAGGCAATCGACCACGTCGGCAACGTGTTTGAACCCGAATATGTTCAGCCAATGCTTAGTTTCCGCATAGACGATCTGATCGAACAGTTTAAGGTCCCGGTTCCCAACCATATAAAAATCGACGTCGACGGCATTGAGTTATCTGTCTTGAGGGGGGCGGACCGCACTCTCGCGAATCCTGTTGTTCGCAGTGTACTGGTCGAACTGGAACAGGGAGAGAGTGAGCAGGCCATCACTGCCTTTCTGCAAAGTAAAGGTTTTAAACTTAATTCAAAGTACACGCGGTTAACGCCGGGGATGCTGAACTGTATTTTTTTACGCGAACACGTTAAGTAAAGCATATGTTCCGTTTCGACGATTTAGTATTTGATTATGAGCCCTATCCCATCGGTGTCGCGCCCGATGTGTTTGAAAGTGAGTTGTACGAGGAGCTGGTCGCAGACTTTCCACCAGAACAAATCTTTGAATACAAAGAAGTGCTCGGTCATAAATATTCATTATCAGAGGTCAACAACGCGGGGCATTATCATGAATTCGTGCAGTCGCATCCCCGCTGGAAGGCATTGTACGAATGGATCAAACGGCCCCAGTTTCCGTACGAGGTCTTTGCCACCCTTAGCGAACATAATATCGAGATGGGAATAGCGGCAACGCCGGCCAGCGAACCGGGGAGACTGCGCGGCGTTTACAGAGCGTTGCGCCAGGGCGCATCAGTTGTATCTCTACCGCGTTTGAATAGTCGTTTTGAATTCTCAATGTTGCCTGCCGACGGCGGCTGCATTAAGCCGCATACTGATAATCCCCAGAAGATCGTAACGCTCGTCGTAGGCATGCTTCATAACGAAGAGTGGAACGATGCCTACGGTGGCGGTACAGAAGTGATGAAGCCGCGGGACATTCGTCGAAACTACAATTTCGTTAACAATCAGCTGGAGTTTGATGAAGTGGAAACTGTTAGAACCTTCGATTATCGGCCGAACCAGTGCGTAGTCTTCATCAAGACTTTTAACTCGCTGCACGCAGTGCGGCCCATGAAGGGACATGGCACCGGCCTAATGCGAAAGACCTTGACCATCAACATTGAAAAGTTGCCGGGCTGGTAATGAAACAATTGATCTCACCCCGGTTCAAGTACGACCCTTCCCAGGTTTACACATCAGCGTCAGCTTCGCAGATGGAGAGCGTCGCGGTTGTTCGTCAGAAACTCACGAATGGCGAGTATCGTCTACGCAGTTATCCGTGCCCCTGCGGCGCGCCGATCAATGACGTAATGATCGCTGAAGTCGATCGTTATGGACTGCCGCTGACCACGGTCGTCTGTATCGCCTGCGGTACACTTCGTCTTGAACCATATCTGGATGAAGTTTCTCTGGAAGATTTTTACCTGCATCACTATCAGCAAATGTACGCGCGCGCGAAAGACATGCGCGCTTATCTCGCGAACCAACATGCTTACGGCAGGAAAATCTTGTCGCTAACACACGATTCCCTGGCGCCGGGCAGTTGGGTTTTCGAAGTTGGGTGTGGCGCCGGCGGGGCGCTCAAAAGCTTCCAGGAGGCCGGCTACCGGGTCGCCGGTTGTGACTACAGCGCACGTCTGGTTTCTGAAGCCAGGCAGAACGGAATCGAGCATGCTCAACACGGAACCTTGGACGACTTAGGAAAAAGTCTCGGTGATGCAAAAGCTGATTTGATTTATCTTCATCACGTGCTGGAGCATTTAAATGACCCGTTCAGCTTTTTGCTCAAATGCCGCCAGAGCTTGAATGCGAAGGGTCGTGTGTTAGTTATTGTTCCGGACGTCAGCCGGATTGATAGTTTTCCGAATCCCGACGGCGACCTAATGGTTTTTCTGCACTTGGCGCACAAGTTCAATTTCTCTTTTACCGGGTTGCAGAGATTGTGCGAGCGCGCCGGCTATTCGGTTAACAGGCTGTCACCCGATGCGGCGCTCAAGACCGCGAATTCTGACATGCCCGAACTCTGGCTGGAGATGCGGGTTCAGCGAGATGTGGTCCAAACCGCCCGGTCGAAATTAGCTGAACAGTCGTTGGGCGAAGAAATGCGGTCCTATCTCGTTAATACTGAACAACATTATGAAACGCGCCGGCGCCGGGCTCAGCTTTCGGCTCGCATTAAACGAGTCTTTCCTCTTAGAATCCTGAGAAAGCTGCACCTAACTAGTTAGCCAATTCCGCAGATGACAACCACAGTTAACGAGACGTCCGCTTCCCAGGTTGCCGAGTTGCTCAGGCTCGAGGCTGATGCGCTGCAGAAGTGCGCGAAGCGGCTAGACTACGCTCAAGTCACTCGCGCGCTAGAATTGCTCATGGCGAGCCGCGGAAAGATCGTCTTGATTGGTATGGGCAAATCCGGCTTAATCGCGCGCAAGATCGCCGCAACTTTGACAAGCACCGGTTCGGTAGCTGTTTACCTTCATCCTGCCGATGGCCTGCACGGAGATTTGGGAATAGTTACTGCTGACGACGCGGTTATTGTGCTCAGCCACAGCGGTGAAACTGACGAGCTGACGGCGATGCTTCCTTATCTGAAACGCCGGCAAGTCCCAGTCATCGCAATTGTCGGTAATCTTTCATCGACGATCGCAAACAATGTGGATGTTGTCCTGGATGCTTCAGTGGATCGAGAGGCGTGTCCATTTAACTTGGCTCCCACAACCAGCACGACCGTGGCGCTCGCCATTGGTGATGCATTAGCGCTGACATTGATGCAGTTGAAGGGTCTAACGTCGGAAGATTTTGCCTTGAACCATCCTGCCGGGCGCTTGGGCAAACGGCTTTCGCTAAGGGTTTCCGACCTTATGCACAGCGGCGCGGATAATCCAAAGGTTTTGCCCGATACGTCGTGGCTCGAAGTTGTTACTTCAATAACTCGCGGAGGACTGGGTGCAGTTAACGTTATAGACGAAACCGGGCTGCTCGCGGGCATCATCACCGATGGTGATTTGCGACGCGCAATCCAAAAGAGAAAGCCGGACGAGTTGGAGGACCTTAGCGCTAAGGATTTCATGACTGCGAGTCCGGTCACCGTCCTGCCGGATGAACTCGCCTATAGCGCGCTGCAGTTTATGGAGAACCGCCCGTCGCAGATTTCAGTCCTGCCTGTGGTTGACGGCGCGAAACAATGTTTAGGCTTGCTCCGCTTACACGACCTTGTGCGCAGCGGGCTTTAGATTTGCCCGCGGCTTTAGCGAGTGCCTGCCAGCATTCTGGCTCGGTAGCGAATCGAATTCTCCAACCGATTAAGGGTGGGTCTCTTCCGCAGATGATTAAGTGCTGACTTCACCAGCCACTTAGTCTTAAGCCAATTCATATATCGACCTGAAAGATTGATGGGCGGTTCAATACTCAGTCCCATTTGCTGGTAGGGAGCGAGATAGGAATCGTCGAGTGCGCAAGCTTTCGGTGGCAATGCGCCGGTATCTTCGATCTGGTTAGCAACCTGGTAGAAAAGCGAAGGACGCACGTAACCAAGTTCGACGTGCTTGCGAATGTAATCAATATCAATATATCCGGCGTCAACGGCCTCAATTAGATCTCGCATCCACAAATGGCCAAGGGGATTGGCCCGCGATATCCAGGGTTGCGTAGCCATGTCGGTATAGTGAAGCAATGCCGTTCGCCCCGGTTCGAAGTGTTCCAGCGAATTCCACCGCGGATCAAGATCGGCGCGAATGTTTTTTGCGACACTCATTTCGAACATCAGCTGCTCGTACGTCAGTTCACCGCGATCCAGACGGGCAACAATTTCTCCAATGTCCCATTCGAGTGCTTCGCAATCCAATAGCATTACGCTGAACTGCGGTCTGCGCTCACTATCGTTTGGCTTACTCGCCGCCAACAAATCGCCTCCATTAAACGGAGTAACCCAGAGTTGTCGAATGTCGGCGAACAATTGCATATCGGAGTCGAGATAAATCGCGCGGCCGCGACGCTGGGCAAGGGCCGGAATCAGAAAACGCTGAAACGAAAACGGCGTTCGTGGAGCATTCTTCGCGTCCCGAGGCACGGGTGTCTTCAACGCTGCTTGATGCAACGGTAAAACTTCTACGGTCATGCTGGCGTGTTTGCGTATGGAGTATTCGAGCACTTTCACGGCCAGCATTTGTTCTTCCAAACTGCCGACGTAAATACGGATGGGCGAGTCGATGTCCAGCGGCGCGTAGTCAACACCGGTGCGCTGAATTATTTTGGCGAACTGCGCGAACTGTCGATCGAAACTCTCGTGTCCATTATTCAGCAGCGTGGTATCCACTAAATCCTGAAAGGCGCCGCTGTAGGCGTTGCCGCCGTCAATTCCCAGCGAGCGGACGTGGCGTACGCCTGCCATCGCCAACAAGTTGAGGGCCGCTTCAGCGCTGAACGACTTTACCTCAACTACGGGTGCGCCGGCATGACGCAACTCACTGGTACTTGAGTTGTACCAAAGCAACCTTCCCTGCTCGCTCAGTCGACGCAGTACTGGTACTTGCGGGATGATTGATTGCAGAGTCTCCCTACCAGCTTCGTTATTCACGTGGGGAACCCAGGGCATGACGACCGCTTGTGCGTTCCGCTCGATCGCCGCTTCGCAATGCTTCACTACGTCGAGGTCAATAGCGTGTGCCAGAGTCACTGGCACTTCGCGGATCACATGATTGAGCGAAATCGTTTTGAAGGAGTTCAAGTCAAACTGGCCGCGCTTAGAGAAGCTTGGTCCTTTACCCAGAATCACCCAGGGCTGATCCAGGCTGATCTGTTGTTGGTTGAACCAGTGAAAAAAGGATTCCATGCTACAAATCAATGCGACGACTATTGCCGGGCCATTAGCAATACACGTGGACCGTTGCGCTCGTCACGTTTCTCGATAATTTCAATCCTGGTGAAGCCGGTCTCACCAAGCAATGTTTTCAGATCATCCAACTTCAACCACTTCGAATGGTCCGACGTGCCGGAAAAAGGATCGCTGTGACCAAATTCCGCATAGCGCTTGTATTTGAACTCCCGTCCGTCGACTTCATAGGATTCCGTTGCCTCGGTATCACCCGCGTAGTGCGTGTCGAGCATAATCCCTGACCGGACGAAGTGTCGCAAATCAAGCAAATGACGTACTGGATCTATCAAATGATAAAGTACTCCGACATGATGCAACACGTCGCAAGCCAGTCTGTCATAAGGCAGGGGCCGGGCTTCGACATCACACTTGAATACGGTCGGCGAATAACCAAATAGAGCACAACGCACGATCGTCTTAACTACATTTTCAAGCCGGGCATCAATTGCGGTGACCTTGTCTGCGAGCATTGACAGACCCGCAGTGTGAACGCCTTCAAAACAACCCACCTCCAGCACGTGCTTGTCGCTGAGATCGAACCGCTCGTGCAGTAACCTGATTCTCGGATCAGGAACAGCTTGAGGTTCGCAGCGTTTTCCGGCCCACGCAACATTGCCAAAGCGCCGGCCCTGTCCATCGGCAACAAAACACTTCCAATCAAGCAGCTTGTTGAGTTCCTGTAATTCACTGTCGGACAGTGTGTCGACGAACTTAATTTGATTGAGATGTTGGGTGTAGCCATCAAAGGGGACCGATGGCGCCGCTCGCCTGGGCTGGCCGTTGCGACTCAGCGTCTTTTTTGCCCGAAATAGCTGTGCCCGCAGGCTGGTGGCTAAGCTTGTAAGTCTCATGTGACGGAAGGTTGAAACTCGGGCTATACTTCAAAATTACTTATACCATTTACTCCTGATTAGTGAAAAAGGCGCATCACCCAATCAAGTCACAGCAGCTCGCGATCACAGTTGAGGTCCATTCGTGAAGTTTTCCGTTGCCATGTGTACTTACAACGGCAGCCATTTTGTGGCTGAACAGTTGCAAAGTCTGGCAGCACAGACGCGAAAGCCTGACGAATTAATAATCTGTGACGATGGCTCAACTGATGACACGGTCAGCATTATTCGCAACTTCGCTACAGAGGCTCCGTTCACCGTTCAATTAACCGTTAACCAACGAAATCTTGGTTCTACAAAGAATTTCGAGCAAGCGATTGGTTTGTGCACGGGAGACTTAATCGCACTCTGTGATCAAGATGATGTGTGGCTCGAACAAAAACTGGCGCGAACAGAAGCGCTACTCGCATCACGACCACAGGTCGGTGCAGTGTTCACCGATGCCGAGATGGTTGACGACAAACTCAACGCGTTGGATCAGCGTCTTTGGGTGTCAATCGGCTTTGATGAACGAAAGCAACACAAAGTGAGGGTGGGCCAGGCCCTAAGATTGCTGATCGACGGAAATTTTGTGACCGGCGCCACGCTGACTTTTAGAGCTAAGTTTCGAGATCTGCTCTTGCCGATTCCGCGACTTGAAGAAACTATTCATGATGCCTGGATCGTTTTGCTGATCGCGGCAGTAGCACAACTCGACTTTATCGAACAACCAATGGTCTTGTACCGCCAACATTCTGCTCAACAACTTGGTATTGATCCGGAAGACTATGCACCAATCAACTGGAGTAAAGACATCAGCCCGCATGGAGTGATCGACGCCGTCTCGCGTCGAACTTCATTCGCAACTGAGATTAAGAAGTGCCGAACTTTGCGGGAACGTTTGACGCAGTGCAGCCAACATTATGACTGTCGCTCAGCGCTGGCGCAGGTAGAGCGAAAGCTGGTTCATTTTGAGACGCGAAACAATATCTCGGGTGAAAAGCTTGCCCGTTTGCGGCAGGTTTTAAGAGAGTTGGTGACGCTGCGTTATCACTCATACTCACGCGGTTTTAAAAGCGCTGCTAAAGACCTGTTTGCGTAAAAAACGAGGAACGGAGTCGAAAAGACCAAGTGACAAAAAGGGCATTAATAACGGGCATAAGCGGGCAGGACGGGAGCTATTTGACAGAATATTTGCTCGATCTTGGTTATGAAGTCCACGGCTTGGTGAGACGGGTGGGCCTGGAAGACCCGCAACGGCGGTTTAGCCGCATCAAGCACCTGCTGGATCGCGTGCAATTGCATCCTGCGAGTCTGGAAAGCTACCCCTCGATCTTTCAGGTAATTAGCCGGTTTGATTTCGACGAATGTTACCACCTGGCCGCACAGAGTTTCGTCGCGGAAAGTTTCGCTGATGGGTTTTCCACGATGAATACCAACATCAACGGTACCCACTACATGCTGGCGGCACTGCGCGAAATCAGACCGCAATGCCGATTTTATTTTGCCGGCTCATCAGAAATGTTTGGCAATGCCTCGGAAATGCCGCAGCGCGAAAGTACACCTTTCAATCCGCGTTCGCCGTACGGGATTAGCAAGGTGGCCGGATTCCTGCTGACTAAAAATTATCGTGAGGCGTACGGCATGTTTTGCGTCGGCGGCATTCTCTTCAATCACGAAGGACCACGCCGTGGTTTCGAATTTGTAACTCGGAAAATCACTTCCACGGTCGCGCGTATCAAGCTCGGACAAGCGAACGAATTGCGTCTGGGAAATTTGGACGCGCAGCGCGATTGGGGGCATTCAAAAGACTACGTGCGCGCCATGCACCTAATGCTGCAACAGGACCAGCCGGACGATTACGTTGTGGCAACCGGCGAATCGCATACAGTGCGCGAGTTTTGCGAATTGGCTTTTGCACTCGCGGGATTGGACTATCGTGACTATGTGGTCATCGATCAGCAGTTCTACCGTCCCGCGGAAGTGGAATCGCTGATCGGAGACTCTGCGAAAGCTCGAAAGGTGTTGCAGTGGCGTCCGGAGTTCACCTTCAATCAACTGGTTGAAGAGATGGTATCGAACGACCTCGAACAGGTGCGTAGCGCCCCGCAATCTTCTGCAACGGCGCAAGGGTAATTGTCCATGCCAACTGCAAAGCGTGCAATTTGCACCATCATTGCGAAGAATTATGTTGCCGCGGCACGCACGCTGTGCAACTCATTTTTACAATTTCATCCGGACTTGAAGTGTTATGTTCTGATCGTTGATGACTATGAGGATTTCATAAACCCGCAAGCCGAGAGTTTTCAAGTTGTTTCTCTCGCCGACTTGAATCTACCGGACCTACCAAGTCTCTGTTTCAAATATAACGTTGTAGAACTGTGCACTGCGGTAAAAGCGGAGCTGTTGGCGTATCTGCTGCGCGAAGAGAAAGTTGACCAGTTGTTTTATCTTGACCCTGACATACTGGTTACGCATTCGCTTGATGACATTTTCGCACGACTGGACACGTTTGACGCTTTACTGACGCCCCACGTTGATCAGAATTTTCCTGAAGATGGACTGTATCCGAACGATGGCACAATTCTGCGTTATGGCATTTACAACCTCGGCTTCATCGGCGTGACGCCGCGTGCCGATTCCCTCTTGCGGTGGTGGCAGTCGAAGTTGGTTGACTTGTGCATTGACGATCCGATCAAAGGCTATTTCGTAGATCAGAAGTTCATGAATCTTGCGCCGCTATATTTTGATCGGGTCGGAATCGAAGACTCGCCCGGATGTAATGTCGCTTTTTGGAATTTGCATAGCCGCCGGATACAACGGGCTGAGCACGGTTGGTTGTGCAACGATTCGCCTTTGTATTTCTACCACTTCAGTAATTTTGATCCGCAACATCCTGAAAGCATTTCGGGCTATCAGACGCGACACCAACTAACGGACCGGCCTGATGTACAACCGTTATTCCGCGAATACACCAGACTGTTGTTTCAGAATGGCTACGAACAGACGAGAAGATGGCCCTACACCTACAACACTTTCTCAACTGGAGAACCGATTCCTTACGGTCTGCGCGTGTTGTATAGAAACTCACCGGACAAGTGGAAACGATGGGGCGATCCGTTTGACTCAACAGCGCTTAAACGATTGGCACGCTGGGTGGAGATGAAGGGCAAAGGAACTTACTTCTTTAATGCTGTGGCGAGCCGGTACCGGCGTTGGACTCAACGGGCAGCGCTGTAAACCGGCGCGTTGGAGTAGAGATGCGCGGCATCTGCTAAGATAATCGCCTTTGAATAGAGCCCAACCGAGTGGAGAGCGAATCTAAAATGACGCAGCGGGCGTTAATCACCGGGATCACCGGCCAGGACGGCAGCTACCTTGCTGAACTGCTGCTGGCAAAAGGCTATGAAGTTCACGGCATCATTCGCCGCGCTTCGACGTTCAATACCGGCCGCATCGATCATCTTTACAAGGATCCGCATATCAACGGCGTGCGACTCTTCCTGCACTATGGTGACATTGCGGACTCGACCAATCTCATCAAATTGCTTTACCGAATTCAGCCTGACGAGGTTTATCACCTGGCAGCGCAGAGTCATGTCCGAGTCAGTTTTGATATCCCTGAGTACACCGGTGATGTAACCGGTTTAAGCACCATCCGCATTCTCGAAGCGATACGCGAAACGGGTGTCAAGTCGAAGTTTTATCAAGCAAGCAGTTCCGAAATG
>DATENN010000399.1:0-5907 GCA_035275045.1 Pyrinomonadaceae bacterium | reverse complement strand
CATGGAAGATGTGGAATTTTTTCGGCGACTCCGCCGCTGCGGTCGCGTCGTGCATAGCAATAAACGCATTGCGACGAGTCCACGGCGTTATGAAACAGTGGGACCAACCCGACTCACATTCGCCTACGGATCAATTGCGACGCTTTATCTTTTCGGCGTCTCTCTGCCCACGCTTGCCCGAATTTACCGGAGCACTTGTTGCGCTGCGAAGCCGAGAAGTCCGTCGAAGCCAAGTTAACCGACGCGGTGCGCGTGCGCGCGATTACGCTGCCTGATCCGAACCGATATCAGGAGTAATCAACAGGAAGAAGGGAACATGAAAATCACTACTTTAATGGCTGTTTTGGTTGTAAGCGCGGCTCTGACAGCCTTCAGCCAGGAGGGCGTAGTTCAAGACGCAAAGCATGCAGCAAAGAAAACTGGGGAAACAATTAAAGACGGACTGGAAACAGCAGGTGAGAAAACAAAGGAGGCCGCCAAAACGGTTGGCAAGAAAACAAAGGAGACTGCCGAGACCGTAGCCACAAAAACAAAAGAAACCGTGACTGGCACAGGCGGAAAAACGGCTGAGCCTTCTCGAAAGGCGCATCACCGGTCCAGGAAGACGTCTAGCAAGGCGAAGGCCCAACCCAGCGAAGAACGAACAACAGATCGCGAAGATACACCTGCACCGAGCCCAACGCCTTGACAGAAAATGTCGTGTTCGGAGTTCCGGCTTTAGCCGGTCCGCAACTGGACGTGGCAATCTGCCAGCGAGCCGCATGAAGGCGGAACTCCAAACCGTCTGAAACTGTCAGATAGTGTTTGGTCGACCAAAACAATCAGAGTTCTTCTCCCGCGACTGCGGGATCTGAATGACACGGAATTATTCGACGTTGTTCTTTTTCCAACTTGCTCACTCTCGTCGAGTGAGTCCTATTTGGCGCGATGAGCAGTCTGCGTCTTGGAGTGAACGTCGATCACGTAGCGACATTGCGGCAGGCGCGCTATGCCACAATGCCCGAATCGAAGAATGCAGAGCCGGATTTACTTGTGGCCGCGCGGATTTGCGAGCGCGCAGGCGCCGGCGGGATCGTTGCCCATCTACGGAGCGATCGCCGCCACATTCAAGACCACGACATCGAACGTCTCCGCCAGAACATCATGACGAAATTGAATCTGGAGATGGGCAACACCGAGGAGATCGTTGACGTCGCGCTGCGCATTAAGCCGGAAGAGGTCTGCTTGGTGCCGGAGAAACGGGAAGAAATCACCACAGAAGGAGGTTTGGATGTGATTGCGCAACAGAAGGAACTCGAGCCGACCATTAGACGTCTCCAGGTGGCGGGGATTCGCGTCAGTCTGTTCATCGATCCCACATTGGAACAGGTGGATGCCGCAGCAGAGCTCGGGGTAGAAATGGTCGAGCTGCATACTGGGAGGCTTGCAAACGCATTTACGGAAAAGATCCAAAAGGAAGAACTGGAACAATTGCGAGCAGCCGCGCGCGCTGCATCAGAATCCAATATGCAGGTTAACGCCGGTCACGGGATCAATTACAAGAACATCGCGCTCATTCACCAGATTCCTGATCTGTCGGAACTGAACATCGGTCATGCGATCGTATCGCGCGCGATGTGGGTCGGCTTGGAAAATGCCGTTAAGGAAATGCTTGCTGCGATGGAAAATTATCCCGAATGAAGTCAACCCGATTTGTAGGGCGTCTGTGTCAGACGCCGAGCCGCAGCGTTTCACAGAAACGCCCTACAATTCCAGTTAAATGAGCGTGATCGGTATTGGCGTTGATGTGATCGAATGCTCGCGCATCCAGCGTTCCATCGAACGATTCGGAGATCGGTTCCTGCATCGTGTCTTCACAGATGGTGAAATCGAATATTCGATGTCGATGAAATTCCCGGAACGCCATCTGGCTGCGCGTTTCGCGGGCAAGGAAGCAGTGGCAAAAGCGTTCGGCACCGGGATCGGCAAAGCGATGGGCTGGCGCAACATTGATATCCGCAAGAAAGAGAGCGGCGAACCTTTCCTGGTTTTTTCAGGGCCGAGCGAAGCTTTGGCCGCAGAACGAGGCGTCACTTCGGCACTTATCACCCTCAGCCATACTGAAAATTACGCTGTAGCGTGCGCCGTTCTGGAAGGATAATTGCAAAGGTGGAACGGTCGCCGTGGCGACTCCTCAACGCATTGGTAGCGGCTCTTCACAGAATGCTTGCGCCTTCGGCGATTAATCTGACATCGTCTTCGAGGAAGCCAATCCATCAACCGACGTCGCTGCGTTCACACGCAGGATTGAAATTCGTCGTCGCTTAGGTCAATAAAGTCGGGGAATGGAAAAATTTCGACAACTCATGGAAATTAGCGGTACGGCTGTCGATGGCGTAGGCGTATTGATCATCGCTGCCGGAGCCCTCGTCGCGACAGCGCGTCTACTGGTCCGTCGCGCGCACAACATCGGCAATTACTATTCGTCTTATCGGCAGGACATCGGCCGCGCGATTTTATTGGGCCTGGAGTTTTTGATCGCGGGCGACATTATTCGGACCGTCGTCGTCGCACCGACAATTCAAAACGTGCTGGTCTTGGGATTAATTGTGCTCATCCGAACGTTCTTAAGTTTGTCGCTTCAGTTGGAAATCGAAGGAAGATTGCCGTGGCGCCGCGGAGGACTGCCACCAGATTAACAAAACAGCGGACCACGTTAGTCGTAAACTTGCTGATCGGGCGATAGAACTTCGGCGTGCCGAAAAGGAGCCGATTCCGCCTCCTATAACGAAATAAGTAAAAGGAGGGGATTAAATGAAGAAATTACTTCGTTCGACGTTTGGAACGCTCGTGGTAGCAGCCTTTTTGGCAGTTGCGCCGCCAATGTATGCCCGTGGCGGTCACGGCGGGGGTCATGGCGGACATCGCGGCCACGGAGGTGGGCATGCTATCAAAGGACATGCTGCCGGTCACGTTAAGGGAGGACACGCTGGTTTCCGTGCTCGCGGTGGACGTCCTCAGCATTTTGCGCGGGCCGCGCGCGGCAACGCGCGCTTTGCAGGACGCGGACGTAATTGGAATGGCGGCCGCTACTGGGGAGGCCGCAATTGGAACGGTGGCGGTCACTGGGGCGGCAACTATTGGTACCCGTCTTATGGTTATTCTGGATTGGGCTATGGCTATCCATACTACGCGATTGGCTATTATGGTTACCGCTACGGTGGGTACTATGGTCCGTATTATGGGTACTACCCTTACCGCTACGGATATTGGTGGCCGTCCGTGACCTTCAGCTTTTACTGAGATCAAGCCACCACTGATGTAAGTCGGGGTTGCAGTAACGCAGCCCTACGTGCTAATCGCTCCGACTCTTATTCGCACCAGCGCATCATCAATCACAGACATCGATTGCTACACCGTTTGATGTGATTCCTGGCGACACATCGCGTCTCCCGTTTCCAATTGGAGCGTGGAGTGATCAATTCCAAAGCGAGCATGCAATTCTTCGCAAATGCGCGCGAGCATCTTGTCATCGATCTGCGCATCGGGCTTAACAAGGTGTGCGGTCAATGCCGTTTCCGTTGTGCTCATGGCCCAGATGTGAAGATCATGCACTTTCGTCACACCCGGCAGTGCCACCAGGAATTTTTCCACTTCGACCGCATCAATACCCGCCGGAACAGCGGCCAGGGACAAGTTGATGGAATCGCGAAGCAATCCCCACGTGCCAATTGCGATAACGAGAACGATGAGCAAGCTCACCATCGGATCGATCCATTGGACGCCGGTAACGTTGATGGCGACCCCGGCTACAATTACACCAGCCGATACTCCTGCATCAGCGGCCATGTGGAGGAATGCGCCTCTGATGTTTAGATCGCGCTCTCGACCTTTCATGAACAACAGCGCCGTCGCGCCATTGATAACGACCCCGATGGCAGCGACCAGGATGACCGGATTGCCCGGCACAGAAACCGGCTGGGCGAAACGCCGAATTGCTTCCCACCCAATCGCACCAATCGCAACCAGCAGCAGGACGGCATTAGCGAGCGAAGCGAGAATGGTGCTGCCGCGTAAGCCGTAGGTGTGACGTTTCGTCGGCGCAGTCTGACTTAAATACGAGGCGCCCCACGCCAGCATAAGGCTCAGGACATCACTGGCGTTGTGTCCGGCATCGGCGAGTAACGCCAGAGAATGAATCGCGAGCCCTGCGATGACTTCGACAATAATATACGCGACGTTTAATCCAATGCCGATGGCGAACGCCTTGTTGTAGTTTGCTTGCGCGAGGCTGTGATCGTGACCCATAAATCCTAGTGCTCAAACAGGATGATGATCAGGCCGAGTAAACAGAACACCAAGCCGACGGTAATCGGCTCGTATTTCTCGAGCGCCTTGAATCGGAGCCGTTGCAGTCCGTGGAGGGTCAGCCAGGTAAACACAATCATGCCGGCAACGGTTGCAATGGCGAGGATGGCGCTAAGCAATGCAAACCCGAACCAGCCGTACTTTGCGCCAGTCAGGAAAACCGGCAGAAATGCTTCGCATGGCGAAAATGTAAGCAGCGCGACAAGGCCGGCAATCACCGCCCAATCCGATCTTGGCCGCGACCATTGATGCTCGATCTTTTCGATCTCGTCGTCGTGTTCGTGTTGATGATGACGATCAAGGTGACCGTGCGCATGCTGCCCGCCAAACAAGTGCACGTGTCCGTGACCGCCCTTGAGTTGTGATACGAGGTAGAAAAGGCCAACTGCAATCAGCGCGCCGCCGGCAATCAGCGGAAAGCTTCTGCTCCACCTTGTGTTGATCGCGATACCGCCCCATGAGACCATGACTCCCAGCGCGGTCGTGAAAAGAACGTGGCCGCTGCCCGCAATGCCGGTGACGATCAGTGTCTTTGCGGAATTCCAGTGTTGTGCCCGCGCAGCTGCAACAAATGGAAGCCAATGCGTTGGAATCGCGGCATGGAGGAACGCAACTGTGAAACCGGTGAGGGCGATGGCCGTAAATAGCCCGGTAGTCATGTGATGTGCGCTAGCTCCATGCTCCTCGTCTGCGCGTGATCTTGCACCATTAAGTTATGATTCCGACTTCGGTGCGACTAGCAACTCGCGCAGCTGATAGCCGGCTCTGTCGTTCCGCCCATTCGTACAACACAGGCAGAACCACAAGCGTGAGAAACGTGGAGCTAATAATGCCTCCAATGACAACCGTCGCCAGCGGCCGTTGCACCTCGGCGCCTGCGTTCGTCGAGAGAGCCATGGGAATAAAGCCGAAAGCTGCAACGGCTGCGGTCATCAGCACCGGACGCAAGCGCGTAAGAGATCCTTCGATCACAGCAGTGCGAACATCACGGCCTTCTTCGCGCAGTTGATTGAAATAGCTGATCATCACGACTCCATTGAGCACGGCGACTCCGCTCAACGCGATGAAACCTACCGCCGCGGAGATGCTAAACGGCATATCGCGCAGCCACAGGGCAAAAACGCCACCTGTCACAGCCAACGGAACGCCGGAATACACAAGCAAGGCCTGCCGTACGCTTCCGAAAGCCATGAAGATCAGGACGAAGATGAATGCAAGCGCCGCGGGCACAACAATCGCCAGTCGCGTCTTGGCTTCGCGAAGATTCTCGAACTGCCCACCAAATTCGATGGTGTAACCTTCCGGCAATTTGACTTGTTCGCGCACTTTCGCGTCAGCTTCTCGGACCCAGCTTTCCACGTCCCGCCCTCCCAGATTCACCATCAGCGCTGCGCGGCGTTGAGCGGAATCGCGCAAAATTGGGGAGACCGTCTTCACCCGTTCGATTTCGGCGAGATCACCGAGCGGCAGGAGACCGAAATCCCCAACGCGAACTGGCAGCGCGCGAATTGTGTCCAGACTCTCGCGATCGGCTTCAGCAAGTCGGACCACAATGTCAAA
>DATENN010000398.1:0-8097 GCA_035275045.1 Pyrinomonadaceae bacterium | reverse complement strand
CAAAGCCCGATCGACGATTTCGCAAACGAGCGGAGAGAGCGCCGGCGCGCGCTCGTTTAGTGGAATCGGCGGCTGTTCAAAAATAGCCTTGATGGTTTCAGACATGCTGCTATTTTTTGCGAGTTTTAAAGCCAGCTTCCCACTGAATAAGCTATAAGCCGTCATTCCCACCGCGTAAATGTCCGATTGCGGCTTCACGTCGCGAAAATTCTTCAACTGTTCCGGCGGCATGTATGCAAGCGTCCCAGCCATCTCGCCGGCCATCGTTACTCCGCTCATTCCGGATTGAGTGAAACTCTTGGCCAAGCCAAAGTCGGTGAGCTTTGCAAACAAATTTCCATCGACTTTTTTGACCAGAATGTTCTGGTCCTTGATGTCGCGATGAATGTAGCCGCGTTCGTGCGCGTGTGAGAGCGCATCAAGTGCCTGGGCGATGATGGAAATTGTCTCCGTGGGTGGCAGATGCCCACCGCGACTGTCCGCAAGCTTGGCGGCGTCGGCGCCATCGACAAATTCCGTTACCAAATACACGACACCGTTGTGCACACCACGGTCGATAAATTCGACAATGTTCGGATGTTTCAGCGCGGCAGCAACATCGACTTCGCGCATGAAACGGCGCATCGCTTTGTCGCTGACCGCGAACTCCGGCAAAAGCGTCTTGATGGCGACGGGCCGGCCATTCTTTTCGTCGCGCGCAAGCGTAACGCAACCCATGCCGCCTCGACCCAACACTCGCATCATTTCGTAACCGGGAATTGGCTGCGGCGTCTTTCTAAGTTCGGCCCGACAATCTTCACATAAAAAAGTTACATGTTCGTCCGAGGTGGCGACCTGCGCTTCCTCCGCTCGTCCGCAGTTGAGGCATTGAACGCTGATGACCGTCGGTTTGACGGCTGGCGCCGCGTCTTGTTGCTTGTGATTCGTCGATTCGGCAGCAAGCACTTCTACCTGCAAGATCGTTTCGCCACCTTGTATCTGATCGCCGCTCTGGAGCGCGGCCTCAGTCACTTTTTTGCCGTTTACAAAAGTGCCATTGGTTGATCCCAGGTCGCGTAGAAAACAGCGGGGTGGCGAAATTTCCAGCAAGCAATGATGCCGAGAAAAGAAGCGATCTTCGGGCAGGTAAAGGTGCGAATCGGCGGTGCGGCCGATCAGAAAAGTGTCAGGTTGGGTAAAGCAAAAAACGCGATCTTTGTAAGGACCAGCCAGGACTTTTAGATTGACTTGCATTAACGAAGTTCAAAATTCAAAATCAGAAATCCAAAGTCCAAGGTCCAAAGTCCAAGGTCCAAAGTCGGAACCTGCAAATTACCGCACCTCGTTCGCTTTCAAGCTTCGACGCCTTCGACTCTGAATCTTGGACTTCGGACCTTGGACTTTCGACTCTTGACCTTGGACTTCGGACCTTGGACCTTGGACTTTCAACTATCTTTTTATTTCCAGATCGTCGAATGCGACTTCGGTGACGCCACTGGTGTAAAAGCCCGCCAGACCGCGCTTGAAATTTTCATTATCGGTTATTTCATCCACGTACTGGCCGTTGATATAAAAGGTCAGCTCAGTTCCGCGCGCGCGCACTTCCAATTGATTTGTGCTGGTGCCACTGCGAATTACGCTGGACTTCGCCCAGGGAACAACAGTCGTTTGTTGCCCGGCCTTGTGTTTAATGATTTCGTATTGCGGATCGTCGCCCGTATAGATCAACAGGGCGTAATCTTCGAGCTCACCTGCCTTCGATTTTTCCCCGTGCACAATCAAACCATAGCCGGTCGGCGACGGCGTGCCGTCGACACTATGGACCGTGACCTTAACCTGCGCGTCGCCGGTGCTGTAGTCATTCGTAGGCGCATACATAACCAGATACGATTTGTCTTTTGCCCGCATGTGGTATTCGTCGTTGTCGTACCAGATGTCGCCATACGAAAAATTTCCCACGCCCCATTTTTCTTCAGAAAAATCGTCAGTCACTAAAGCCGGCAGGCTGGCGCTTGAGTTTACGTTAGACGTATTGACGGGTGTCGAGTTGGCATTCAAGTTCGCATTCCGATTTGCCACGCGACCATTTGAGTTGCGGTTGTTGGCGTTGTTCGTATTCGAGTTGATGCTGGCCAGAACGATTAACATCACGATCAGGCCAACTGCGATCACCCCTACGGCAACGACGCCACCGATAATCCACCAGATGGCGCCTGATTTCTTTCGCGGCACGCTGCCCGGCAGCGACGGCGGCGGTGTCCATTGCGGCGAGCGACCTGCCGAGGGCGGCCGGGAAACAGGACCAGCAGGCGGAGTCGATACCGGCGGCGATGGCGGATTCAGTACGGGCGGAGGTGGCGGACTCAAAGACGGCAGAGGATATATCTGCGTCGCCGGGGGATTGGTGTCGCGGGTTCCGTATTGAACCGTCGCGTTTGGATCTCCTCCTGCCGCCGCTTCATTAATTAACGGGGTTCCGTCTTCGAGACAGAAGTTTAACGAGGCATCGGTATAGGTGCGATTACAACTTGGGCAGCGTTTCATTTACTGGTGCGGTCGGTCGTTTGCGAATAGGGCCATGCTGTCTTGAAAATGTTGGAACGCGAAACCAGCTCGTATTCCGAAGAGACAAAATGAACACCGAGCATTATAAGAAAAGGCCGCGAGCGCACAAAGGAAGGATTCAATTGTTCAGCGGTTTTCCGCACCGGCCACAGAACTTAGTGCCTGGCGCGTACGAGGTATTGCATGACTTGCAAACGACTTCGACCGGGCGCGGCGGACGCCAATCAAGCGCCGCAGCGCCAATTGGAATGCCGCATTTTCCGCAAAAGCGAAGGCCGGGTGGGTATTCCGTGCGGCAGCGTTGGCAAGTCACTTTAGAAGTTGACGCCGAACTTGCTGCGAGCGCGGCGTTCAATTCCGCAGTCCCCACTCGCTTGAACGAGTTATTACCGCAACGGCCACAGAATTTTATTCCTTCAGCGAAGCGTGCGCCGCACTGAGTGCAGGCGACGACGTGCGGTGCACTGACCGCCGTTCCAGTGCGACTGTCGAGACTGCCTCCTCGTGACGGCGAGAGATGCTCGCTGCCTGCTGCGCTCTTAAACTGCGCCTGAATAATTTGCTCTACACCGTCGGCGCGGACTTCGATGATTCGTTCATCGTCGACTTCGCCGGCGCGCGCAACGCGGAGTACGTGCTGTCCGGGCACGATAGCACGCAACACCACGCGTCCCGATCTGCCTACACTTCCGTGGCGCTCATCGTCGACGTAAACTTCTGAACCTTGCGGAGCTAAAACGACCAGCGGCGAATCCGTCCGTTGCGGAGGCTCTGATTGCGTTCGACTGGCGCGCTCAAGTTGCTCAAACCAATCGGCCGCGTGTTCCGGCCGTGATGCCGGTTCCCGTTCCAGCGCTCGCATGATTGCTTTTTCGACTTCAACAGAAATGTCGGATCGCAAAGTCGACAGCGGTGGCGCGCTCTGCATCAGCTTTTGCGCGACCAGCTGTGTCAGGTCGCCAATGAATGGCGGCCGTCCTCCAAGCATGTGATAAGCGATTGCGCCCAACGCGTAGATGTCTGCCCGCGCCGACAACGTCACGCCGGTCTGCATTTGCTCCGGCGCCATGTATTCCGGAGTGCCGATGATGCCGCGAGATTGCGGCCCTGTTTCAGTCAAGTCTTCTGACCGATCGCCGCTAACTATTTTCGCAAGACCGAAATCGCCGACCTTAACAAAGCCGTCCGACATGCTGCTGCCTGATGGTTTGCGTTTTTGCATCAGAAAAATGTTTGCGGGTTTGAGGTCGCGGTGCAGGATTCCTTCATCGTGCGCTGCTTCGACGCCAGCGACCACCTGGCCAATGATCGTTATCGTGCGCTGGAGATCCAATGTGCCTTCGCGTCGCAGCAGTTGGTAAAGGCTTTCGCCCTCAACGTACTCCATTACCAGGAAGAAAACGCCATCGGTACTTTTCCCAAAGTCGGTTACGTCGATGACGTTGGGGTGACGAATCGATGCGGCCGCGCGCGCCTCGCGTTCAAAACGCGCAATGGCTTCACCTTCCTGCAAGTCTTCGTCGTTGAGGATGTCAGGTCGAACGGTTTTAACGGCAACGCGGCGGGTGACCAAATTTTGATCGCGAGCTAGATAAACCTGGCCCATTGCCCCGCGCCCCAGTCTCTTTTCCAGCAGGTAACGAGAGGAGAGCAACGCCGGCCCAGGCAAGGTGTTCTTCGTCTTCGCCTGATCCTCAGGGCATTCGACTATGTCGTCTTCGTAACAACGCTCGCAACGGGGACATTCGCGCATAGAGGGAAGATCGGATGAATTCGCGCGGCCGTCGCCGCGGTGGAACTCTAGTTACCAACGTTGGCCGACGATTGAATCTAGGCTGCCTGTACTTGCGACGTGCAGTTCGGGCAACGCGTCGCTTCGATATGAATCGTGCTAAAACAATAGGGACATTCTTTGGTTAGCTCGACCACTTCTTCTTTCTTGCGCCGATTGATCGCCTTAACAATCAGAAAAACAACAAAGGCGATGATAAGAAAACTTATTACGTCGTTGAGGAAAACACCGTAAGCGATGACCGGCAGCCCACGAACTTGTGCGTCAGCAAGCGAGGTCGCGTTCTTGCCGGATATGTCGATGAAAAGATTTGCAAAGTCCACGCCGCCGAGTAAAAGACCGATTGGCGGCATGATAATTCCTTCGACAAGTGAAGTGACGATCTTGCCGAATGCAGCGCCGATGATTACCGCAATCGCCAAATCGATAACGTTGCCACGCGCAATGAATTCGCGGAATTCCTTTAACATACCAGCCTCCTTCTGAGTTTCACCTTAGCTGCGCGAGGAATATTTATTCGCAAACGCCACGCTTGTAGCCTGCATTCTCAGCCTCATCCGTCGTCTTAAAGACGGCGCGGTCCTTCTCAATAATTGAGTGCGTTTTCGGACAGCGCTCGAAATAATAAACCTTGTTACGCTTGTCGCCTATTACTTCGTCGGTAGCTTGCTCAGCGGCCTCCTGTTGTTCTGCCTGGACCGCGCGCCTGGTTGCGATTATTTGCGCGGCACTTTCATCGACTAGCTGAAAACTCGCGCCGCCTGCGACGCTTGAGACCACAATCTGAAAATCACCGCAGCGAAGCCGACTGCCGCGGCTTCGCCACGGTTCCCAGGCATCCGGTAAGTGCAGCGATTTAGAAATTCCCGCCACAAAATCAGCCACGTTATTCCACTTGAATGACGTTTCGTATCCCAGCCACAGCGAACTCACGTGGTCGTCCAGGAACTCAAGCGAGATCGAGCGCACGCCGGCAAATAACCGCTGGTCGATGAGCGGATCAAAACCTGGATTAATGGTCGTTCTGGAAACGCCCAGCGCATCGACGACTCCGAACTTTACCGGTGGAACGCGCGCCTTTACCTGGGCCGGAGTCATGCCTAGAGAAAAACCGACGAGTTCCGGCGCCACCGGTAAGTCAGCGACTTTTAATTTGCAAGGCGTCTGTGCCTGAACAGTGTTTGCGTTGAGCAAGAAAACTAACGCTGCGGTTGCGAAATATCGGAGAAGCCTGAGTGTAAAGGGACGGAATGAATTAGCCATCAAAAGTTATTGTTTCAACAGCGAGCGAATAAGCTTTTCCAACTCGTCGGGTTCAAACGGAGTTGAGACATATTCGTTGCAGCCGGCTTCAAGTGCCAGTGCGCGAAACTGATCGGCGCCATAAGCTGAAACCGCAACGATTGGCAACTGCGTTTGCGTTTTGAGTGTGCGAATGTGCCGCGTTGCGGACAAGCCATCAAGTTGCGGCATTTCCACGTCCATGATGATCAGGTCCGGTTGGTCGTCATGGGCCTTTGTGATCGCTTCCTTGCCGTTCTCTGCTTCCACCACGCGATAACCCTTTTTCCGCAACCAGGTGCGCAACAACAAACGCGTATCGTCAAAATCATCGACGATAAGAATCGTATGCTGGGCGATATTATTTTGCGCTGTGCCAGACATGTAGCGGTCCGGAAAAACTTGGGGAGGTGGTACCCGCGGCAGGGGTCGAACCTGCGACCTTTCGCTCCGGAGGCGAACGCTCTAATCCACTGAGCTACGCGGGCAATAGGGCAAGAAAAGATAGCACAGCGTGATAGAACGTTGCCATTTGGTCGCTGAGCGGTAGTGGGTTGGCGCGGTTAGTCTCACGTGAAGCCTGTATTGTGCGGTGCCGCAAAGGTCACCAAGGACGCGCAGAGATTCAAGTGTGGTCCCAGTACCCGAGAACGCAGCGGTGAAGTTAGAAAAATTGCCGGTTAGCGAGAGAGATGCAAAACGGTTTTGATTAGCCAGAAACAAATTGCGGCGATCGAGCCCGCTGCGGGAATGGTCAGTATCCAAGCCCATACTATGCGACCCGCCACCCCCCATTTCACCGCCGTCAGACGACGTGTCGCGCCAACCCCAACGATTGCTCCGGTGATGGTGTGGGTGGTTGAAACGGGAGTCCCTGTGAGCGTGACGTAAGCAAGTGTCGCTGCCGCGCCGGCCTCAGCACAGAACCCGCCGATCGGACGTAGCTTGGTAATTTTTGACCCCATCGTATGCACGATGCGCCAGCCTCCCGAGAGAGTTCCTAACGCAATCGCGCCATGCGCGATCAGCACGACCCATATGGGAATGGGAGGGATGGTCCCGTTTGGACCATAAGAAAGAATACCGCCCGCCGCGAGCACGGCGGTGATGATGCCCATCGTCTTTTGCGCGTCGTTGCCACCGTGTCCGAGCGAGAATGCTGCTGCAGAAAATAATTGACCGCGCCGAAAAAAGTTGTCAACGTCCTTGGGTTTCGCTCTTCTGAAAATCCAATGGACCAGCACCATCAGACTGAATCCGAGCACCATTCCGATCAATGGCGAGAGAATGATGAACTTGATCGTGCGAAACCAGACATCGGTCTTTAATAGACCGTGATAGCCGCCGAACGCGGCGATGCCTGCGCCCGCATAGCCGCCTAACAGTGCGTGCGAACTGGACGTAGGTAACCCCAGGTACCACGTGATCAGGTTCCAGATAATTGCGCCCAGCAGCGCGCATAGCAAAACATACAGCCGCAAATCAGCACTGATAAGGTCCATGCGGACCCCATCGCCGATCGCTTTCGCTACGCGCGTTCCAAAAACTGCGAAGGCAATGAAGTTGAAAAATGCGGCCCAAATAACAGCTACCGCAGGTGACAACACGCGCGTGGAGACTACAGTCGCAATCGAGTTCGCGGCATCGTGAAAACCATTTATGTAGTCGAAAATAAGCGCGAGGCCGACCAGGACGAAGACAAAGGCTACGGTGGTAGTCATGCGAAGTGGGCAGTGATCAGTAGTCGGTAGTCGGTAGTCGGTGGTCGGTAGTTCGTTGGCCGCGGTTAGTGGTGAGTTGTCCAGCGTCTTGGCAACTCGCAGCGGGCCGCGGACACTGACCGTCCTTAGACATGCTTAATGATTACGCTTTCAATAATGTTCGCCACGTTTTCACAGCGATCGACCGCAGCCTCGAGCTTCTCGTAAACCTCTTTCCACTTCAGCACTGTCAGCGGGTCGTGCTCATCGTGAAATAACTCCGCGATAGCGGCGTGATAAATGTCGTCGCCTTCATTTTCCAGCCGGTGCAGCTCAACCAATCGTTGCGTAACATTCTTTGGACGCTTTAGGGTGGAAACAATTTCCTTCAACTGTTCGGCCATTCGCACGATCACATCGGCAAAGGCACGCGCATAATCGGTTATCTCGTGAACATCAAAAATAATTATCGCGCGAGCGGCGTCGTCGATGAGATCAACGATGTCATCCAGAGCGGTGGACATCATGTAGATGTCTTCGCGATCAAATGGCGTGATGAACGATTTGTTGAGGCGCGTAGAAATGTTATGCGTCAGCTCGTCGCAGGCGTGTTCAAGACCCTTAATCCGCTGAGCATATTCGGCATAATCCTTGTTTTTGTCCGCCAGCATCTCTTTCAGCTCGCGGGCAGCCGAAGAGATGTAAAGCGTCATCTGGGTGAAGAGATCGAAGTACTGTTCTTCACGCGGCAGAAAGTTCAAGAAGCCCATGTCGCAGTTC
>DATENN010000397.1:0-8467 GCA_035275045.1 Pyrinomonadaceae bacterium | reverse complement strand
AAGTTCCGAACCGCAGGCCGGTGTCGAAGTCGTGGACCAGGGTGATGTTGAAGGCACCATCTGCGACTGCGGCGAGATTACAGTTCCAGGCGGTGGTTTCCCGAAATGGCCGCTGCTGTTCCTGGCTGCGATTCCGTTCTTCTTCATCCACGGCTGCGATCATTGCGAGACACCGACGCCGCCGACAACGCCGACTCCTCCGGGCACGCCCGAGATTCCTGAGCCTGCATCGCTCCTGTTGTTCGGTTCCGGTTTGGCAGCTTTCGGCGCCGGATTGCGACGACGTTATGCGCGCGGTAAGTTGGCAGCGCAGATTGCTAATACGGAGGAGGCCTAATCAAATGTTTAGACACGTCCTTCGCACCCGCACTCTTGGAAAGTTGGCTTTCGCTGCACTACTCGCGGCCACTTTCTGCATGGTCCATCCGGCTTCAACTGCTTATGCAAAGAAGCGACGACCGGCAAAATATGGAACGATCAAAATTTTGAGCACCCCCGGCGGCTTACCAATCGAAATTGACGGCCGTCCCGAAGGCGTGACCTCAACCGACTATCGTGCGTTCGATCGCGACCCCGGAGTTCACACGATCGTAATCACGTTGCCGAGCGGCCAACAGTGGACGCGCGAAATCGACCTCGAGGCAGGCCGTATTAAGTGCGTAGCGCTGAACTATCGGCCGGCGCCACCATTGAAGTCTCCTTGCCCGTATCCAGTAATTGTTTCTGCGCCTCCACAAGTTAACGAAGGCGAAATAATCACGTTCACCGCGGACGTCTCGTACAGCGGCACGTCAGCCCTGAACTACACCTGGACTGTCAGCCCAGCGAACGCTCGCATTCTTTCCGGCGCCGGCACTCCTACGATAACCGTTGATTCAACTGGATTGTCCGGACAAAAGATAACTGCGATTCTCGTTGTAGATGATGGATCAGGCGAGGCTGCCTGCCGTCAAACTGCGCAAGCGACGACTGACGTTCCACCGACACCGCCGCGCGAGAATCCATCACGACAGTTTGACGTGTGCTGCAGTTGTTCGTTCGATGATCAAAAGGCGCGACTCGATAACCTCGCGGTCGATTTGCAGAACGATCCATCCACGACGACTTACATCATTGCCTATGGTGGCAGGACCAGTCGCATTGGGCAGGCGGACCTGCTTGGCACCCGTGCTCGCGACTACTTGACAGCTCAGCGCGGCATCGACCAATCGCGAATCGTCGTCATGAACGGCGGCTTCCGAGAAGAAGACTGCGTGGAACTTTGGATCGTTCCTCGTGGAGCGACTCCGCCGCAACCAACCCCGACGGTCCAGGCCGGAGATGTAAGGCCGGCAGGCGCCGCGGCTCGACCAGCACGTCGCGGTCGAACACGCCGGGGACGTCGTTGAAATAGACCAAAAGGTCCAATGGTCCAAAAGGAGACGGGTTCACGCCTGTCTCCTTTTTCTTTTTTTGTGACGGTGATTGACCCGCGTTAACACCTGTGCAATGATGCGCCGGTTCCCCCTAAATGTCGGCGATTTCCAACTCCGGAAGAGGAGGACGTGTCAATGGGTGACAATGGTGATGGCGGTGGCAGCGCGGGGGTAGTCGCCGTGCTGGTGATTTTCGTGATAATCGTGGCAGTAGTGTTGTTTGCGTTTCGAGGACGGATATTTCGCGGCAGTGGAGGCACAAAGGTAGACGTCAACGTGCAAGCACCGGCGCCGGCCAGGTAAGTCTCGCACCTTCGTTTGATTTTGGGTTGAGAAAGGAGCGCCAGCAGCGCTCCTTTTTCGTGAATGTCATAGTAATCGCAAATGCACGTGTCCGTTGTCAGTCGTCAGTTGCAATGTAGATCGCCAACATTGCATCCTCATCGAGTGGACCGCAATTACGAGCTAACAACTAACAACTCAACCTTCGCGATTTACTATTCACGATTTAGCATTTACGATTCACGCTCCTATGTCTGCACCGAACATCGAAACAATCGTGTCACTAGCTAAGCGGCGTGGGTTCGTCTATCCCTCTTCCGAAATTTATGGCGGCCTGGGGAGTGCGTGGGACTATGGACCACTCGGGGTTGAGCTTTGCAATAACGTGAAGCAGGCGTGGTGGCGCTGGATGGTCTATGAGCGCGACGATATCGAAGGTCTGGATTCCTCAATCATTTTGAATCGGCTGGTTTGGAAGTATTCAGGTCATGAAGACACCTTCAGCGATCCGCTAGTTGATTGCCGTGAATGCAAAACGAGGCTGCGCGCCGATAAACTAAACGACGGAAAATGTCCTAATTGCGGCTCAAAGAATCTAACGGAACCGCGGCCATTCAACTTAATGTTTCGCACGCACGTCGGTGCAGCTTCAGAAGAAGATGACACGTCGCTGGTTTATCTGCGCCCCGAAACAGCGCAGGGAATTTTCATCAACTTCAACAATGTGCTGACCACCAGCCGTCGCAAACTGCCGTTCGGAGTGGCCCAAATCGGCAAGTCGTTCCGTAACGAAGTCACGCCCGGCAACTTCATCTTTCGCACGCGCGAGTTCGAACAGATGGAAATGGAATATTTTGTCCGACCGGGTGAAGACGAAGCGGCCCATCAGCAATGGATCGATGCCTGCCGACAATGGTTTTTGGATTTAGGCATTGAAAGCAACAACCTCCGGCTATACGAGCAGCCAAAGGAAGAGTTGGCCCATTACGCCAAGCGCACGGTCGATGTGCAGTACCGGTTTTTTCCTGAGCGCGATGAAGACGAACGACAATGGGACGAGCTGATGGGGATTGCTAATCGCACTGATTTCGATCTGCGCACGCATTCGAAAAAGCCGGAGGACGACGAAGGAAAACGTTTCAACCCCGATTCGACTGATGACTTATCGTATTTCGACGAAGCAACCAAGCAGCGTTTTTATCCTTATGTGATTGAACCAGCCGCTGGTGTTAACCGCACAGTTCTGGCAGTGTTGATGGATGCGTACACCGAGAAAACAAACGACAAAGGCGAGACGCGTGTGATCTTGAGGTTGCATCCGTCATTGGCGCCAATTAAGGCCGCCGTATTGCCACTGGCAAAGAACAAACCGGAGATTGTCGCGCTGGCAAAGCAAATCAAGCATTCGCTGCAACCATCGCTCCGCGCGGTGTACGACGACACCGGGGGAATCGGCAAGCTTTACGCGCGGCAGGATGAAATAGGAACGCCATTCTGCGTCACCGTCGATCATCAATCATTGGAGGACGAAGCTGTTACCGTCCGTGATCGCGATACCTGGGAACAGGAACGGATTTCGCTCGCGAAGCTTGAAGAATATTTAGTTAAGAAAATTATTTCCTAGTCGAGGGTCCAAGGTCCAAAGTCTGCTTCGGGCTTTCGCCAGTGTGGGCGCCGGATCCGCGATTCGCGACCGTTGAAGTTGGGACTGTGAACTTTGGACCTTGGACCCGGGACTTAAATAGATGCCCGTCGTAAAAAAACGAAACCAACAGACTGAGTCGCGCTTGTTGCTGGAAGGTGATGAGCCAATCGAGCTGCCGCCGGCGGAGATTGACGAACGCGACGTGCTGGTCCAATTTGAGAAATTCAAACCATTCATTTCAGAACTCCTCGAAGAGTTACGAGACGGCGCGGTAGTAGAACCGGTGGCGGTGATGAATGACGGCTCAACATTCGCGGTGCACGGCGACACCAAAACTTTTTGGGTCAAATTGTGGCACGCCGCCGGCACTGGCCTCACGAAAATAGATCGCGCACAAATCATAAGTTGCATACCCTCGACACGGGGCGTGCAAATCCTCGTGGAACCCTCAGAATAGATCTGCCATCAGTCCAAAGTTCAAAATTCCAAGTTCAGTTCAAAGTTTAGAGTTCAACCCTTAGATTGCCTTTGTCTTAGATAGCGGCAAACTAAAGTTTCTACTCTAAACACGCCAGCGGCCATCCGATTCTTCCACTCATCTTTGCTTCAACTGTCTCTGTATTGACATTGGACCTTGGACATTGGACATTGGACTCTTATGTTCCCTATCCCTGAGAAAGTGATTGCGTTAGCGGCCGCTGTACGAGACGCAGGCGGCCGCGCGCTGTTGGTCGGTGGCTGCGTGCGCGATCTGCTGATGCAACACGAGCCGACTGATTGGGACCTTGAAATTTACGGGGTGGATCCGCTTGAGCTGCGGGCGCTACTCGATGGTTTTGGACCTGTCAATGTGGTGGGCGAAGCGTTCACAGTTTACAAACTCGGTTCGCATCTGGACGTGTCGTTGCCGCGCCGCGAACGCAAATCAGGTCGCGGCCATCGCGCCTTTGCCATCGAAGGCAATCCGAGCATGTCCATCGAGGAAGCGACCAGGCGTCGCGATTTTACTATTAACGCGATCTTGCAGGATCCATTGACCGCGGAAATCATCGATCCGTTTGGCGGACGCGCGGACATCGATGCTGGAATTCTTCGCGTCGTTTCGCCGGACACTTTTGCTGAGGATAGTCTTCGGGTTTTGCGCGCGGCGCAACTGGCGGCGCGTTTCGAGTTTCGAATCCATCGCGATACGGTTGAACTCTGTCGCACAATTGATCTCTCGGACCTCCCGGCTGAACGAGTTTGGAAAGAGCTTGAAAAACTTTTGCTTTTGGCGCGGCAACCTTCGATTGGTTTGGGCTGGTTGCTCGCGCTGGGCGTGGTGGACCAGCTCTTTCCCGAGATCAAAAACTTAATTGGTGTTGAGCAAGACCCACTGTGGCATCCGGAAGGCGATGTGTTTGTGCACACGCGGCTGGTGCTGGACCGAGCGCGCGAGTTAATTGACGATCTTCCGTATCCGAAACAGGTGACGGTAATGTTGGCAGCGCTGGCCCACGATTTTGGCAAGCCCGCGACGACGGAATTCATCGATGGCCGTTTGCGATCTCGTGGCCACGAAGAGGCCGGGATCGCGCCTACCGAACAATTTCTCGATCGGCTCAACCTGCACACGCTCGCCGGTTACGATGTGCGCAGTCAGGTAATAGCGCTGGTTCGAGATCATTTGAAGCCTGGTGAGTTCTACAAAAAGCGCGACGAAGTCGGCGACGGCGCGTTTCGGCGACTGGCGCGGAGGTGCGAATTGGATTTGCTTTATCGAGTGGCAAAGGCAGATTCTCTTGGCCGCAACGCTGAGTGGGTGCCGCGCGAGAATTGGTACGATTCGAAAGCGCAGGATTGGTTTATCCGGCGGGCCAGGGAACTCGCAGTTGAACAGCAACCACCGCCGCCGCTTTTGTTGGGCAGGCATTTGCTGGAACTTGGTCTTTCGCCTGGACCGCGGATTGGTGAGATCGCGCAAGCTGTTTATGAAATGCAGCTCGATGGCCGCGTAACTTCACTGGACGATGCGCGAACCGCAGCTAAAAAGCTTTTATCCACGGATTACGCAGATTACACAGATAACAAACGGCGTTAAGGTTGAATCGAGATGGATCGCGGACAGGCGGCAAGGAGGAAGCGCAAGTTATTAATTACCTCAAGGCGACGGGCATGAAGTTGGGTTGCTGATCAACTTCGGCTGGCGAAGTCTTCAGCATCGGCGATTTGTGTTAACTAATCTGTGTAATCTGCGGATTATATTTTCGGTTGTTGCTGGGTGACGCAGTGGATTGTGCCCATGCCCCACACCAGCGGTTCGCAGTTGATTGGAACGACCTGTCGCGTCGCAAATAAGCGCTGCAAGGTTTCGATCGCTCGCTGATCGTTCTGATGTCCAAACACCGGAGCTAACACGACACCATTCGCAATGTAAAAGTTGGCGTAGGAAGCAGGTAACCGATCCAGGTTGCGCGTGCTGGTGCTCGAACCGCCTACGGTTCCCGGCATCGGCAAACGAACGATCTGGAACGGCCGGCCTTGAGTATCCGTCATCGATTGCAGTCTGCGAAAGTTCTCTTGCAGCAGATCGTAATTGGCATCATCCGGGTCCTCTTCGACAGCGCAAGCGATTACGTTTGGCGCCACGAACCTGGCAATATCGTCGATGTGGCCATCGGTATCGTCACCGACAATTCCTTCACCTAACCACAGAACTTTTTGCACGCCGAGATAGTCTTCTAAATATTGCTCGATCTCTGTTTTGCTTAACGACGGGTTGCGGTTCGGATTTAACAGACATTGTTCGGTGGTCAATACGCAACCCGCTCCGTTTACTTCGATTGAACCGCCTTCCATCACGATACCCGGTTCAAATCTGCGCGCCTGTATTAAGTCTTCCAGTTGAGATGGAATCGCGTCGTCGCGTTTCAACTCTTCATATTTGTTGCCCCAGGCATTAAAACCCCAGTCATTGAAAGCCAGAGAATGTTCGCTCGACTTTGATTTGTCGTGTTCATCTTTGGACCGCGCCGACGATTGCTCCAACACCAAAAAATTTGGGCCATAATCACGAATCCATGAGTCCACCGTTTTCATTCGATGAAAGCGAATGTTTTCTGCTGCACTGAATTTGCAGCGCTTGCGCACTTCGTTCTCAACCGATTCATCGTCGACCAACAGATTTACTGTTTCATGAGGCGTCAGAGCCGCCATCATTTGCAGAAAAATGTTCTGCACTTGCTCGACACGGTCAGGCCAGGTTTCCGGATCTTTCGGCCACGACAACCAAGTCGCTTCGTGCGGACGCCACTCGGCGGGCATGTAGAAGCCCAGTGAGGCGGGAGTGTCGGACGACGCGATGGTCATGATTTGGAAGGTTGTGGACGAAGGGAACGATAGATGCCGAAGAGGCTGATCAAAACCCACACGGTTTCCATAATGAAAGCCGACAGATTGAAGTTGAAGATCAGCGAAACGATGATCAGGGCCGCGCCAATCGCATTGAGCAAGGAATAAACCAGCGAGTTGCTGCTGATGCGGTTAAGTTGCAACAGCAAGTAAGCAATGATTATCAACACCACACCCACGTTGCCGAGCAAATCTGTGAAGCCGTAATTCATTCCTAATTGCCGTAACGCAACTCCAGTCCGCCATAAGCATCGATGCGACGGTCGCGAAGAAAAGGCCAATTCTGGCGGGTTTCGTCCAGCTTACTGAGGTCGCAGTCGACAACGAGTACTTCTTCTTTATCGGCCGAAGCTTTGGCGATGATTCGACCGAAAGGATCAGCGACGAACGATTGTCCCCAAAAATTAAGTTTGCCTTCCCGTCCCACGCGATTAACCACGATTACAAAAACGCCATTCGCGATCGCGTGCGCGCGCTGAATTGTTTCCCAGGCAGAATGCTGCGCTTCATTCATCTCATCTTCTTCGTTTGGGAGCCAGCCGATCGCAGTTGGGTAAAACAAAAACTCAGCGCCGGACAGCGCGGTCAGTCGCGCGGCTTCCGGAAACCACTGGTCCCAACAAACCAGTGTGCCAACTTTTCCAAAGCGAGTCTGATGCGTTTGAAAACCGAGATCGCCGGGCGTGAAATAAAATTTTTCGTAATATAGCGGATCGTCGGGAATGTGCATCTTGCGATACTTGCCCACGATCTTGCCGTCAGCATCGATCATTACGGCCGTGTTGTGATAGACGCCAGCCGCTCTCTTTTCAAACAGCGAAGCGACGATGACGACTTTTTTTGCTTTCGCAACTTTGCTGAGAGCGTCGGTGGACGGTCCCGGAATGGTTTCCGCGAGCTTGAACAACTCGATGTCTTCGGTCTGGCAGAAGTATTGAGAACGAAACAGCTCCTGCAGGCAAACGATCTGGGCGCCCTTTTTTGCTGCTTCACCGATGCGCGCGATGGCTTTTTTAAGATTTTTTTCGGGCTGCTGATCGCAGTTCATTTGGATCAGACCAACCCGAACAATGTTCGACTTCGCTTTTTTCGGCATGGAAGGAAGTATAAAGTCCAAAGTCCAAAGTCCAAAGTCCAAGGTCCGAAGTCCAAAGTCCAAGGTGTAAAGTCCAAGGTCCAAAGTCCAAGGTCCAAAGTCGTCTAATCCAGCGAGATAGAGAATTGTCAGCTATTTGTTGAACGTTGAACTTTGAACCTTGGACTTT
Source organism: Pyrinomonadaceae bacterium (assembly GCA_035275045.1). Lineage (GTDB taxonomy): Bacteria > Acidobacteriota > Blastocatellia > Pyrinomonadales > Pyrinomonadaceae > PSRF01. Next base: position 470 of record DATENN010000397.1, on the reverse strand, counting down.
GGACCTTGGACTTTGGACCTTGGGCTTGCATCTGGACCTTGGACCTTGGACTTTGGACCTGTGGGCTTGGATTTGGACTTTGGACCGGGGACTAAGTAACATGTCCGGTCGTTTTCAACCCTAAATTCAGCGAGAATCATATCAATGATCGACTTTGAGTTAACCGAAGATCACAAGGCGCTGGTTCAAACCGTGCGCGAGTTCGCGCAAAAGGAAATTGCGCCCTACATCAAAGAATGGGACGAGCAGCAGCATTTTGAAAAATCCGTTTTCGACAAAATGGCCGAGTTAAATTTGCTGGGCGTTTGTATTCCGGAAGAATACGGTGGTGCCGGTTTCGATTACATCTCGCTGGGCCTGGTCTGTGAAGAACTCGAAGCGGTCGATACGTTTTTGCGTGTCGCTATGTCCGTGCACACTGGCTTGAATTCATTAACGCTGTACACCTGGGGCAGCGAAGAGCAAAAACA
>DATENN010000396.1:0-2701 GCA_035275045.1 Pyrinomonadaceae bacterium | reverse complement strand
TGTTTGGCGATGGCGACGGTGAAATGAAGCGTGTCGCCGGCGAATACGGTTACGGCCGTGTTGAAGATCTGCTGGCCGGCATTGGCTATGGAAAACTAATTCCCCGCAACGTCATTGCCAAGTACCTCGGACAGGAACAGTTCGATCAACTTGATAAGCAAAAAGAATCGCGTCTGCGCAGTGGCGTGCGCGCGGTCAAGCGATTGATTCGTCTGGGCGATGATTCGATCGTGGTGCGCGGCGTTGACGACTTAATGGTTACGCGAGCGCGTTGCTGCAATCCGTTGCATGGCGAAGAAATCGTCGGTTACGTCACGCGCGGCAAAGGTGTTGCGGTCCACACTAAGCGTTGTAAGAACGTCGCCCAACTGATGGTGAATCGCGAACGCATTGTCGACGTTGAATGGGCCGGTCGTCCGGAAAAAACTGCTTACGCAGTTAAATTATTGGCCGTTACCGAAAATCGAACCGGCATGATCGCCGGCATTACCGGCGCGATCTCGGATATGAAGACCGGGATTCGCGACGCGCGCGCGTCGGTCGCTAACGACGAAAAAGGCCACATCGAAGTGACCGTGGAAGTGTTTGACGTCAAGCACCTGGACAAGGTCATTAACTCGATTAAAGGCGTGCCCGGCGTGCTGGATGTCGAGCGAATGCAGGGCGTACTGTGAGCCGCAGATTAACACCCGCCATTTAAGTTTGCGGACTTCTTATATTCGCCGGCCGTAAGTCTTCATAAACGTTTATCCGAATCTGCGTTTATTTGCTCGACTGCGCGGCTACATTCTTCGGTCTACCTCACTAAATGATCGGGCCAAGGCAACTTTGCCCCACTTTGGACGAATCTGTTAGAATCACGCTTTTCGTTTAGCCCGCTAAATTGAGGCAGTTGTCACTGTGAAAGAGATTATTCGAACGGATCACGCGCCGTCGGCCATTGGTCCATACTCACAGGCCATCAAAACGAATGGGTTGGTTTTCGCTTCCGGACAAATTCCCACCGACCCGGCGACAGGACAATTTGTTTCCGGTGGCATAAGCGAACAGACCGAACAGGTTATTAAAAATCTTGCGCAGGTCCTGGAGGCAGCGGGCAGCAGTTTGAGCCGCGTCGTAAAGACGACCGTTTTTCTGGCCGACATGAGCGAGTTTGCAGCGATGAATGAAGTCTACGGCAAGTATTTTCAGGTAGAACCACCAGCTCGGGCTACGGTGGCTGCTGCCGGCTTGCCTCGCGATGCGCGCGTCGAAATCGAAGCGATTGCGCTCGCTTGAAATTGAAAACGGCGCCGAGTTCGATGGCTCGGTCGCCGGCCTTGAAAAGCAGGATTAGTTTTGGTTACGCGGCCTTTGCTACTTTGCCTGCCTTGATGCAGGTCGTACAAACCTTCATTCGTTTCGCGCCGCCCTGTGGCGATTGCACGCGAATCGATTGCAGGTTTGGATTGAAACGCCGCGGCGTCCGGTTGTTTGCGTGCGACACATTGTTTCCGAATTGCGGGCCTTTTCCGCATACTTCGCAACGTTTAGCCATTTTCGTTTTGTACCTCCGAAACTGAAACTGGCAACCGCGCAATAGGACGGAACCAGCAGGGAATATAGAAACGAAATTTATAGCAGACCATTTTCGCGATGGTCAAGTTGGCAGCCGGCGCTTATGCCGGACGATTGTTTAAAGGAGCAACGATTCAAAGTGCGAAAAAACGTCAGACTTATTACCGTCATCTTTCTCCTGGTTTTAGCAGCGCTGTTTGCAGCCGCCTGCAGCAATAGTGGCGCCGGCCCAGGGACCGACAGCACTGTGGCCGCAACTGTGAACGGCAAGAACATCATGTTGGCCGAAGTCGAGCGGCAAATCAGCCAGCAGACCGGCGGTAAACAGGCACAACTATCACAGCTGGAATTGGCCCAGGCGCGCTTGCAAGTACTCGGCACTCTCATTCAGCGCGAGATTCTTTTCCAACGTGCGGAGCGAGAAAAGCTTTTGCCGACGGAGGATGAAATCACGGGTACGATCAACCAGCAGAAGCAGGCCAGCGGAATGACCGATGACGATTTTCAGAAGAGCCTGGCGAGTCAGAACATCACGATGGAAACCCTGCGAGAAGAGGCGCGCAAGGACATCGCGATTAAGAAGTTACAGGACAAGTACAGCTCGAAGATCACTGTCAATGATAAAGAGGTGGAAGACTTTTACAACGGCAATCGCGATCGCTTTGTCAGCGCCCGCGGTGTCGCACTAGCCATGATCGTCGTCGATCCGGCGGACAATTCGTCGCAGGGAATCGCGCAAAGCGACGCTAAGAGCGATGCAGAAGCAAAGCTGAAGATTGATAACATCTATCAGCAATTGAAGAGTGGTGCAGACTTCGCGACCGTCGCGCGGGCGAAGAGCGAGGATCCGACCAGCCTGCAGCGCGGTGGTGATATCGGTTTTGCCACGGAAGATGATCTGAAACAAAACTCGTTTCCACCCGACCTCGTCGCTCGCTTTTTTGGTCCGATGCAGGTTGGCGACACAACCGAACCGGTGCATTTCGCGAGTGGCAAATGGTACGTGTTCAAACTTGAAGAGAAGCGGTTGTCGACTGAAAACCTGACGCTGGAGAGTCCGGGCGTCCGTCAGCAGATAACACAGGCGCTGATAAAACAGCGCGGCGATATCCTTAACGCGGCGTTGTTGGAAGTCGCTACGAAC